>NZ_JBQIKP010000036.1:0-51118 GCF_056796775.1 Schaedlerella sp. | reverse complement strand
GACCGCTTTGCGGAGATTGTGGAAGATATAAATATGTTTCGTGAGACAGCACTGAGAGAATTACTGCCGTTGGTACAGGTAGCGGAAGCACTGGCACAAAGTATGATGTGACAACGACTAATCCGCCATATATGTCAGTAAGTAATGGTGGAGCAAAACTTATAAAATATGTGCAAAAGAATTACGAAGAAGGAAAAGCTGATTTTTTTGCTGTTTTTATTCAGCGATGCTTGCGAATGACTAAAACTAAAGGCTATGCAGCTTTGATTACTCAGCACGCTTGGATGTTTTTGGGCAGCTTTGAAAAATTGCGTACCTATTTATCGGCATATAATATTACGAGTATGGCACATTTAGGAGCACGAGCTTTTGAAGAAATAAGCGGAGAGGTTGTTCAAACGACAAGTTTTGTTATAAACAATTCATACCTTTCCGATTTCAAGGGAGTTTATGTTCGTCTTGTAAGTGGAATAAGTCAAACTGAAAAAGAAGAAATCTTTTTATCTGGAAAGGAACGATATTCAGCAAAAGAAGAAAACTATGAAAAAATACCAGGAAAAACAATAGCTTATTGGACGAGTAAAGAAATGTTAGCAGCGTTTGACAATAAAATTCTTTATGATGTAGCTCGTCCAAGACAGGGAATGGCAACGACAAATAATGATTTGTTTTTAAGATTTTGGCACGAGATTCCTTTTGGGAAAATGGGGATTGGTTGCACATCTCAGGAAAATGCTCTGGAAACACATAAGAAATGGTTTCCGGTTACAAAAGGCGGAAGTTTTAGACGATGGTACGGAAATTTTGATTATGTCGTTAATTATGAAAATTCAGGAAAAACAATTTGTGACTATATAGATAATACACCTGGTGTTAGGGTTAAGTCTAACGGACGCATTATCAATAGGGATTTGTATTTTCATGAAGGAATGACCTGGTCTACAATAGCATCTGGTCCTTTTGGTATGCGCTATGTACCTTCTGGATTCATATTTGAAACAAAAGGCTCTATGTGTTTTACAAGCAAGGAGTTACTTCCATATTTACTTGGACTGTATAATACACCTGTAATTCAGTGCTTTTTGCAAATGGTATCACCAACATTAGATTATCATGAGGGTCCCCTTGGAAAAACACCGGTTATAATAAAGACTAACGAGGAAATAGAGCAGTTAGTAGAAAGAAATATTGGCCTATCTCGCAATGATTGGGATTCCTTTGAAACATCATGGGACTTCCAGCATCACCCACTGCTTCGTGAAGTTCCTACTATTTCCGGAGCCTTTGACCAGTGGCAGGCTGAATGTGACGACCGCTTTAACCAGTTGAAAGCCAACGAGGAAGAACTGAACCGTATTTTCATTGACATTTATGGCTTGCAGGACGAGCTGACACCAGAGGTCGAGGATAAAGATGTAACCGTCCGCAAGGCAGACCTTGGGCGTGATATTCGCTCTTTCATTTCTTATGCTGTTGGCTGTATGTTTGGTCGCTACTCTTTGGATGTGGACGGTCTTGCTTACGCTGGCGGTGAATGGGACAAGGTGAATTCCTCCGAAGGAGGAAGAGAAGGCTCCCTGGGATGTGCCAGCAAGTATGCGTCTTTCCCTGCCGATAAGGATAACATTCTCCCGATTTGCGACGATGAATATTTTGAGGATGATATTGTGGGTCTGTTCGTAGAGTTTGTGAAAACGGTCTATGGTGCAGAGACATTGGATGAAAATCTGAAATTCATTGCTGATGCACTGGGTGGCAAAGGACAGCCGAAAGATGTGATTCGCAATTACTTCCTTAACGATTTTTACGCCGACCATTGCAAGATTTACCAGAAACGCCCGATTTACTGGCTGTTTGACAGTGGTAAAAAGAACGGCTTCAAGGCACTGATTTATATGCACCGCTATCAGCCGGACATCATTGCCCGTATCCGTACCGATTATGTGCATGAACAGCAGGCTCGTTATCGTACAGCTATTGCCGATCTGGAACAGCGTATAGCCAATGCTTCCACAGGCGAACGTGTGAAACTAAATAAAAAGCTGACTGCTTTGCAGGCTCAAGATACCGAGATCCGTACCTATGAGGAAAAGATTCACCACCTTGCCGATCAGATGATTTCCATTGATCTGGATGATGGCGTAAAGAAGAACTATGCAATTTTTCAAGATGTTTTGGCTAAAATAAAGTAAAGGAGGGCTTGCTTATGATGGCAGATGAGAACATTAAAAATCCTAATGAGCTTGAGTTTGTTGTATTTTGCATTGAAAATGTTGCGGCAAAGCTGGGCGTGGATGCAGAGCGTGTTTATCAGGCGTTTACCGAAAAGAGCGATATTCTGAACGGTTATATCGTGCCGGAATATGAAGTGTTGCATACCCAGAGCCGGGAATATATCGTAGATGACCTCCTTGATGTGATAAAGGAAAGGGCTGTGGAAATCTCATTTTCTAATGGAGAGGTTCAAAGAGAACAATCATCTGGCATGACAGCAAACCCAATTTTACTTCAGAAAAAATATTGTCGTATCATCGAGTGCTTTGCAAAACAGCAGGGACTTTCACTGGATGCGGCATTGAACTTTTTCTATCATTCTGAGGTTTATCAGTTGATTCGAGATGGTGTATCGGATATGCACTGTATGAGTGACGCGTATTTGGTGGATGAACTGGAACAGGAATATAGTCGAAATATGGAATAATAGCTTGTCAATAAATTTTGGATTCAGTGAGTCCAAAATTTAGAAACACAAAAAATAATGTGAATATCTAAACACAGGGAGGTGCTGTATGACACTACAAGAAGTGGTTGCAAGATTTAATACAACTCCATTTTTGTTTGCAGGATCTGGTATTACTCGAAGATATTACGGATTACCAGACTGGGTTGGTTAAATTTATAAAATTCATGGCTCTGTACAAAATCCAGAATCTATTGTCATTAACAAAGCGGACTATCAGAAGTTTCATGACAAAGGCAAATATCTTGCGGCCAAACTGATGACGATTTTCATGGAATATCCGATTATTTTTATGGGGTATTCTATTTCAGATTCAGATATTCAGGCAATTCTTAGCGACGTTGTGGAATGCCTGCCATTGGATAAAATAGAAATGTTACAAAAACGCTTTGTGTTTGTTGAATATAAGTCGAATTTTATTGGAAGTGAGATAGCTTCACATTCGATGGTTATACACGGTAAATTGTTGGAAATGACTAAAACCACACTCTCAGATTTTAGCTTGTTATATGATGCTTTGTCTGTGAAAAAAGCGGCTTTGCCAGTTAAATTATTGCGCAGGTTTAAAGATGAGCTTTATACTTTTGCGTTGACTCAACAACCAGGATCAACGATGCAGGTTGCTTCGCTGGAAGATGGTCGTATTGACGAAAATATGCTTGCATTGTCGATTGGTTTGGCAACGACAGGTGTATATGGTTTGGCAAGAGCAGTAAACTCTGAACAATGGTATAGAAACATTATTTTACATGATTCGTTATATTCACGCGAACAATTATTGGAGTTTGTTTATCCAGAACTTGCAAAGAAAAAGTAGATATTGTACAATATCAAAACATTTTGGAAACTATATTTAGAGAAAATATTAATATTTTGAGCTCACTGGATAGTCCTAATCGTAGCAATCTTAATAGAATGATAAGAATATATGATTTCTTTAAATATGGGCAAAAAAAGACCCCGTGATTCAAGCATCTGCAAGCAGACACCATCACGGAGGCTCGGACAGTTGGAATACAGGCAACATAGCATCTGTAAACAGACACCATCACGGATGCACTATAAACCTATGCTTATTATATAAGGGAAAATATTTTTTGTCAACGACCAGATTTTGGATAAAGAAGGGAGGAGGATCATGACCATAGAAGAAATTCTTGCAGGGGAATTGAAGAATGTAGAGTTCAAAGAAAACCTGCCAGAGAAAAGTATTAAATATATGAAATCTGTAGTTGCCTTTGCCAATGGAACCGGAGGTAAAATCATTTTCGGAATTGCTGATAAGACCAGAGAAGTGATTGGCTTTGACAAGGAAGATGTATTCAAGAAAATGGATGCCATTGCCAATGCTGTGTCGGATAGTTGTGAACCGGCAATTATTCCAGATATTACATTACGGACAATTGACGGTAAGACTGTTATTGTAGCGGAAATTTCCGAGGGCAGACAGCGACCGTATTATATCAAGGCTCTTGGTAGAGAAGGCGGGGTATATGTCCGTGTTGCCGGAACTCCCCGTCTTGCTGACGAATACATGATCAAAGAGCTGATGTTTGAAGGAAGCAACCGCTATTTCGATCAAGCTTTGTGTACTGGATTAACGATTACAGATGAAGATATTGACGCTCTTTGCAAAGCCATGAAGGAACAGGCAGTGCAAAACGCTCATAATGAGGAACAGAAAGCATCTATCAAAGATGTTGGCAGACAGCAGTTGCGTTCTTGGGGAGTTTTGATTGAGCGTGACGGAATAGATTATCCGTCCAATGCCTTTGCCATTTTGACTGGCAACGGAGGACTTCATGTCACAACACAATGTGGTGTGTTCAAAGGTACAACAAAAGCAGTATTTGTTGATCGTAGAGAATATCCCGGCCCGCTTTGGGAGCAAATAGACGAAGCATTTCAGTTTGTTCTGCGGAATATTCATCTGGGTGCGACTATTGTGGGGATTTACCGGCAGGATGTTTATGAAATTCCACCGGATGCCATTCGTGAATTAATTATCAACGCTGTGGTACATCGCAGTTATCTGGATCATGGAACGATACAGGTTGCTGTTTATGATAACCGGCTGGAAATCACTTCTCCTGGCAAATTGCCAATGGGACAGACTGTGGAACGTATGAAGGAAGGTTATTCTAAAATCAGGAATGAAGCACTTGCCCATGCGTTTTCTTATATGAATTTAATTGAGCATTGGGGAAGCGGCATCCCGAGAATTATTGGCAAAGTAAAGAAAGCCGGATTGCGGGAACCAGAATTTATTGGTGGTGAAGTTGATTTGCGTATCAACATTTATCGAGACCAGAGCAATGATACAGTTGACCTTAATGACCGGGGTAGTGATCTCAATGATCCCAATAGTGCCGATAAAGTGCCGGGTAATATTTCAAAAGTGCCGGATAGTGCCGATAAAGTGCCGGATAATACTTCAAAAGTGCCGGATAATGCTATCAAAATGCCGGATAGTGAACAGGAACAACGTATTTATAAATATGTACTGGAAAATGGTTCTATAACAACAAATAAAGTGATGGAACTTCTTAATGTGAAGCAGCGTAGAGCAAGGGTTATTTTGCAGTCGATGATTGAAAAAGATTGGCTGAAAAAAACGGGTGCAGCAAGAAGTACCATTTATTTGAAGAACACAGAGGGGAGGTAACGCAGCATGGATACCGACAAAGTAATACAAGACTTGAACCGGCGGTTTGCTGCCCCTTTGCCGGAATTTTATCAGCGTCGTATCATCTTCTGGTACGACAAAGATAAAGAATTTGAGGACAAGTTGGACGAGGTGGTCCTTGAAAATGCAAAGGTGATTGCACTGACTGGTAACAATGCGTTTTCTGTGAAAAAACTGCTTTCAGTGGATGATTTGACTACCAATTATCTGGTTTACAGTCCATTGTCTTATGACCGCCCAGATGATAACTGGCTTTTAGATATAGAGCTTTACAGCGAGGAGTTCCGGGCAGATTTGATTTCTATTTGGATGGATGAGATGGGACTTGCATCGAATCCGGCCATGAGAAAGCAGGTCAAAAATTATCGTGCCTATTTCAATGCGAAAGACCGTCGTTTGAAAATCAGCACTCAGAATAAAGTTCCGGCAACTCCGGCACAGCTGCATATGGCTGTGATGGCGGCAATCTGCGGATTGAAGGACGCACAGCCGAACCTGATTTTACGCAGTGTGTTTCGGGGAGGACTTGTTTTGAACAACAATGCAGTTTATCAGGATTTTGTAAAGTATCATGCAGACGGCGCATTCTGGGCGATGGTTCGTCAGGGATGTGGATTTGCTGAGGAAGAACCTGATCTTGGACGGCTGGCAATTCATTTGCTGCTGACTGCTGCTACCCGTACTATGCGGCAGGAATATCTTGCCGGACTGGACGGATTTATTTCCATGCCGCACCAGGCGTATTGTTACGATTTCATTTCGGAATGGTTTCATAGCAAAGATATTCAGCAGCTTTATGATGTGGCAAGATATGTGGAAGATGAAGCACGTCTGCGTCAGCGGTTTGAAAAACTGACGGTTGACGATCTGGTAGGTACAGAGTGCTTCCCGTGCATCAACGAAGTGATTTTGACAAAGCTGATGACCGAAATCAGCGACCATATCATTGATGTGGATACCATTATTTCAACCGTAGAGAAACGTAGAACCTGTGCATGGTATGAGCCATTTGAGAATTTTTATGACGGTATTTTGCAGGTTGCAAATATGCAGAGCTTCTTCAAGGAACACTCTGCCGGATTCCATACCGCAGAAGCAAAGGGCATCTGGAAGGAATACACCGAAAGCTATTATCAGATGGACACTTACTACCGTTTGTTCCACCTGAGTTTCCAAAAGAGCCTGGAGACTTCCAATATTCTGCTGGACGATCTGTTCAAGCACGTTGTTGATAAAGTGGAAGGACTTTATACTCACTGGTTCTTAGGTGAACTGGGTAACAACTGGTCGGATGTGTGTGCAGACGAACTGGCAGCCTATGGCAAGGTTCTGGAAGTACCGCAGCAGGAAGAATTTTATTGTTCTCGCATCAAAACTTCAGATACCAAGGTATTTGTGATTATTTCGGATGCTCTGCGTTATGAAGTGGCGGCAGCGATGGCAGATCAGCTTCGCAGAGAAACACAGAGTAAGGTTTCTCTTGGCAGTATGCAGAGCATCTTCCCTTCTATCACGAAGTTTGGTATGGCAGCACTGCTTCCGCATAAGGAACTGACGGTAGAACTTCGGAACGATATTTTGACTGTGCTGGCAGATGGGCAGTCTACGGCAAGCGGCTATCGTGATAAGGTCCTGAAATCAGAAGACCCGACGAGTGTAGCATTGAAATATAATGACATGATCGCCATGAAGCGGGCAGAACGGAGTGCATTGGTGAAAGGAATGGATGTAGTTTACATCTATCATGATACCATTGATGAAGCAAGCCACACTTCTGATACCGCTGTTTTTGCCGCCTGTGATAAAGCGATTTCAGAACTGAAAAATCTTGTGCGTATTATTGTAAATGAATTTGGCGGTACGAATATTTTGATTACAGCTGACCATGGATTCCTTTATACATACAGCCCGTTGACTGAGGATGACAAAGTAGGAAAAAATGAGTTTTACGATGTGGACAGGGAAAGCATAAATGATCTTAAAAAAGAAAGTGCGAAACGCTGTGTGGAGTATGGCAGACGATATGCAATCATGCAAAAAGGCGTACAGCCAAACTACTTATTGCCTGTGAAGTTCCTGGACGGGAAGTCTGACTTTGGCGGTTTTGCACCAAGAGAAAGCATTCGCATTAAGATGAATGGCGGCGGCATGAACTTTGTGCATGGCGGTATCAGCTTGCAGGAAATGGTTGTTCCGGTCATCGAGTATCACTATCTCCGCAACGATTCTATGGAGTATAAACGTAATAAGCAGAAATATGATACGAAGCCGGTAACGGTTAATCTGTTGTCAGCAAACCGTAAAATCAGTAATATGATTTTTTCTCTGAATTTCTATCAGAAGGATGCTGTTGGTGCCAACCGTGAAGCAGCTGCCTATCAGGTTTACTTTACGGATGAAGATGGCAGGCAGATTAGTGATGTTCAGAAGATTATTGCAGATAAGACAAGCGATAATGGCGCAGAGCGTACTTTCCGTTGCCAGTTTAATCTGAAATCTCTGAAATACAGCAATACTGCTGCTTATTATCTGGTCATTGCAGACGAACAGGGATTGCAGATGCCACAGCGTGAGCCATTCCAGATTGACATCGCTTTTGCGGTGGATGAGTTTGATTTCTTTAGCTAATTGTTCAGCTGGACTATGAAGTGGAAGAAATTATTCAGATTGCTTTGGAAATATTTGATAAAGGAGTATAATAAATATGTTATGGTCTATTCGCAGGGGAATTATATTCTTTGTATTCGGTATTTTTATTTTTTTGAAACCGGATTTGATATGGAAAATAACAGAATAATGGAAATCTTATCGTGCAGATGAACCCTCTGATTTGTATGCTTAAAAATTAAATCAGAACCACCCGAAAAGCCGTTGCATGGACAAAAACCCAAGCAACGGCTTTTCCTTATCTCAGCGTCGGCAGCAGGAAAGCTGATTTCCCTTTGGAAAAAACGGCTCCCACCGCGAATCATTCCAGTACTTTCACAAACGCGTCCGCCCTTGTACAGGGTCTCCACTCCTCTGCATCCGCCGGTTTCCCGGTCTTCATAAAGTTCACCCAATACTCCAGCATCTCCCGGCTCAGCTTCCGATCCTGCTCCTCAAAGGGCCGCCAGCATCGGTCCAGCGTGCCGAACATATACCAGAGTTCTGCGCAGTGGAACGCCCCCCAGTCGTCCCCCGGCAAATGCCGCTTAAAGTAATACACATAGGAAGGCTGGTTCCAGAGTTCCTCTGTTTTTTGGCTCCACTCAATGCACCCTTTGTAAAGCGTCGTCTTCTCCCCTCTTTCCAGCATTTCGGGCGTGACAAAAAGGTCATTTTCCGTAGTGCCCAGCATATACGGAATCTGCTTTACATGTCCGTTCTCCAAGCAATCCGTTGTATTTTCCGAAAATACATATCCGTCTGCAACCGGCATGAACAGGATTCCCTCCTGCTTCCCGGCGCTGTATGCTTCCGCCAGCAGTTCCAGCCGGTCTGCCGGCATGGCCCGCAGCTCCTCCAGCGAACCCGCCTTTGTCTCTTCCACAAATTCCCGGCCGATCTCCATACTCTTTTCCCAGGCACGGCCAGCAAGCGCTTCGTTGTTATGTGCCCCGCCGCTCTGGAAGATAGCCTTTGCGATCCTGTTTCCGGTTAATTCCGTAGATACAAGAAACTGTGTGCTCATGGCCCCGGCTGACTGCCCGAACACCGTAATATTGTCCGGATCTCCGCCAAATGCCTCAATATTGTCATAGACCCATTTCAGCGCTTCTATCTGATCCAGAATACCGTAATTCCCCGATACGCCATGTTCATTCTCTGCGTTCAGCCAGGGGTGTACCAAGTTCCCCCACATTCCAAGACGGTACGCAATGGTAACCAGGATCACTCCCCGCCCGCAGTATGCTTCTCCGTCAAATTCCTTTTCCCAGCTCCAGCCGCTTCCAAAGCCGCCTCCGTGCACCCAGAATGCAACCGGCAGTTTTTCTCCGGCCTGCTTCGCAGGTGTCCAGATATTCAGATAGAGCATATCTTCACTCATCTCCGGAATATACCGGGGATCATCGTAAAATTCTTTCAACAGCTTTTCCTTCCAGAAGGGAACCTCCCCTTCCGTATCATTCTCCTGCCAGCCCCGGGCACGAAACCTGTCTGCACGGTACACGCCCTCCCAGGGTTTTACGGGCCGGGGCGCCTTCCAGCGGAGTTCCCCGACCGGCGGCTCTGCATATGGGATTCCGCAAAACAGGGAATATCCCGTTTTCTCCACGCCTTCTATCACACCATATTTCGTTGTTGCCAGCTTCATATTGATTATTCCTTTCCAGGTTTTTCCTCTCAGAATTTATTTGCAGAGCTTCCTGCCGCAGGCAGCCTGCAGCCACGGCTCCGCACGTTCTCTACTGCCCCTTTAATATAGTCTCCCTGCGATCCTTGAGCGTCTGGCGGATAACTGTCATTTTCTCTTCATTCAGGTCAAAAAGCAGCATCGGGACGATCGCCGCTGCCGCCGCCACAAGGGGAACAATATTGACGCCTGTATTGATCCCGGTCAGCGCACGCTCCGTCAGGTCTGCGCCGTTGGTATACCCGAATGCCGCCATGACCATCAGCCCGATGGAACCCGCAATGGCCGCGGAGATCTTCGTCATCAGCCCGTTAAACGCAAATGCCACTCCGTCGTTGCGCACACCGGTTCTGTATTCATAATTGTCCAGTGCATCGACGATCATAGCGCCCACACATGCACTGTACCCGCCGCCAAGTCCATAGACCAGATTTGCGGCAATGGTATAAGGAATATTGGTATATGGGCCTGCAAACATCATGATCAGTCCGATAATCTGGATGATCTGTGATACAATGACCACCTTTTTCTTTCCGTACTTCCCGATCAGCGCCGGGACAAAGGGGATCAGCACCAGGCCCACCAGCCCGCTTACGGACATCAGTACAGATGCCCAGGCCATATTGCCTACACAGAACATATAATAATAGAAAGCGGTGCTTGCCCTTCCGATCTGGCTGAACATTGCGCAGAACATGTATACATAAACGCACAGCAGGTTTTTATTGGTAAAAATGGATTTTATAAATCCAAAAAAGGACGTTCCTTTTTCACCCTCTTTAGCGGCTGTGATCTCTTTTGCCTTCGCAATGTCCGGATTTTCTTTACAAAGCCGCACCATCAAAAGAACCATCGGCAGGGATACTACCGCATAGACTATGGCGGTTTTCTGATAGCCTGCTTCCTGCACGCCGTTTCCAAGCATCAGGATCAGGGGCATGGTACACATTCCCAGCACCGTACTTCCAAGTCCCCCTGCCCACATACTGGATGCGAACAGTTGGTTCAGCCGCTTCGGGTTGTCCGTCATCCGGGAAGGCAGTGCGTTAAACGGCACATTCATCACCGTATAAGCCATACCCAGCCCGATATAGGTCACATAGGCGTAGAACAGCTTTCCGCTGTCTCCGAATCCAGGCACGCTGAACGTCAGAATGGTAAAGACCACCAATGCAGCGGCACCAGCGATCATATAGGTACGATATCCTCCCACCCGGGTATATGTCTTATCCATCAGCGCCCCCATCATCGGGTCATTGATTCCGTCCCATACCTTCGCCACGAGCAGAAGCGTTGCCACCGCCGCCGCGGACAGTCCGAATACGTCGGTATAAAAATATGCCAGGTACATGTTGACCATCGTAAAGGATAGCTGGCACGCAAAATTCCCCATCCCATATGCCCCGACTTGAATCCGTCCGACATTTTCTTTTACTCTGTTTCCGGTTTCCATAAAAGAAATCCTCCTTTTCCTTTGTTTTCTTATTATTTTAAGATTTCTTTTCCCGAAAAACTAATCCTCAGCCTTTGAAAAATGTCCTTTCCTTGAAAATGCTGATGTCCGGATAGATCAGAGACGCAAAAATCATCTATATATTTGTCGATTTTTGCTGTTTTTCCTTCTCTGAACCGATAATCTGGATTTCCGGCCATCTCCGCAGACTTGTTTCTCCCTTTTTAAGGATAATCCTTGCTGAAAACCAGGATCAGCGCCATCTCGTTGGCCTCCAGCATCACATCCAGCTCCAGTATCCCTCCTGTAACCTCCTGATACAATACCTCCATCCGTGGAATGCAGATCTTCTGCAGGTATGCGATCTCCGATCGCAGCAGGTCATTGGCGTATCCCAGCTTTTTCCACTCCGCCAGAACATTGCCGGAGGCTTCCCCCACCCGGTAAATGCATATTTTTTTCTTTCCGTTTTTCATCCCCTCCAGGGCAAAGGTCAGCTCCAGCCTATGGCTGTTCCGGAATACGAACGGCAGCTCGCCGGGCGCCAGCCGGTCCTCGTCCTTGAGCTGATAACCGTAGCTGAACTGCTTCGCGTTAAATGTCAGGATCTGGACAGAGTCCCCATGCTGGGATGTGGCGATGTAGTGTTCTCCTTTTCCAAGCATCCGCTCGCCCAACTGCTTCCAAAATTCAAACGCATAGTAGGCCGGCTTCGGCAGAGCGTCCCTGGTGATCAGTCCGGTGGCGCCGATCAGCGGGGCCGCAGAATCAAAATACTGAGAGGGACAGTCGCTGATCCCCCAATAGCTCACCCGGCAGATCCTGTCCGCGACATCCACCATCTGCGTCAGCATATGGCATGCCTTTGCGCAGCTATCATTGTAAATATTCCGTTCCGAGAGAGAGGTATTCCATTCAGATACCCATACCGGTGTTTCCGGATAGCCTGCCTCTCTCATGAGCGCATAATAATTTTCCATATCCTGTTTTACAAAGTGGGTATCCGAATCAATGCTCAAAAGGCTGTACTGTTTTCCTGTCTCCTTCTTTTCATCCCATTCCACCTGGTATGGATAACTGATAAATGTCAGAAAATCCGGCCGCTCCTCCCGATCCTTCCACCAGAGGAGCTGTTCCTTTAGCACGTCCCGGCTGAGCTCAGTATTCAATCCGCTGCCCCCGATCTTCGCTTCCGGAGCATAAGTCTTGATGATGCTCCTCGTCCGCTCATATAAAAGAAAATACGGAATCTGTCCCGCGCCGGTCACCTGTTCCACGTCGTACCAGATCTCAAAGCCCCATCTGCCGACCTCCTTTGCCGTATAGCGGTCTGTCAGATGCTTCATCAGCGCTTCCAGGGCACGCTCCCACTCCTCTAGGGACAGAAAAACCGGATCTGTCCTGATCTCCTCCAGCCTTTTATCCGAACCGATACTGACGATCATCTTTTTCTGCCGCTCCGGAAGCTCAAATACCGGAACTGCGTCCTGCTCCAGCAAAAAATCCAGTACCGTATCCATTTTTTCAAAATTCATCTGTTCCGTCCCGTGGCCGGACCGTATTTTCAGCTCCGGATCAAACGGGTTGGACAGCCGGATGCATTTCACGCCCAGATTTTGTATTACCATGGCCACATGCTTCTGCACCCTTGCCTCCAGAAGATTGGCAAACATCCCGGCATTCATGCAGTACAGCGCCGAATCCCCGAAGGGACTTCCCTTCCTTGTATCGATCAAAATTCGTTTCCCCTTCGTCTCTGCCTTTTTCTTATAAGAGGCGGAATCCTTTAAATAGGCCGCCAGCCCATCCAGATCTGAAGCGTTCATTTTCTGTACCGGTGTGTTTCTTTCCTGCCGGAATTGTTTGGGACTTAAGGAAAATGCCTGCCTGAAATTTTTATTAAATACGGACAGATTGGAATATCCGCAGTCATAGGCAATCTCCGTGACGGTCTTATTGGTGGACAAAAGCTGTTCCTTTGCCTGTTCCAGACGGAGATTTCTCACATATTCCGTAAATCCGGTTCCCGTCTCCCGTTTGAAAAACCTGGAAAACGCAGATTCCGACATGTACCATCTCGCCGCTGTCTCCGCCAGATTTAACGGCTGGCCGTAAGACGTTTGGATATAGTCCATCACTTCCCCGATCTTATCACCCACCGGCGCGGTCTTTCCGGGACTTGCCGCCAGATACTGGGTTTTGATTCCCTCCCACAGCGCATAATACAGGCTTTCCACCCAGAACCCATCCGGTGCTTCCGCATATTTGCTCAAAATCGTTTCCAGGATGTAGCGGATTCTCCCATAATCCTTCTCCGGCTCTCTGACACTGTTGCATAAAAACAAAAATGGCTCCTGCTTCAGCGCGTTTTTCAGCACATAATAGTCCATATATATCTTACAGACCAGCGCGCCCTTATGGCCGCTCCAGCCGTGCGGTTCTTCCGGATTGATCAATATCACATCCTTTGGAAACGCCTGAAAATCTTCTCCCCGGATATGGATCTTGGCCTGTCCTGTCAGCACATAGATCAGTTCTGCGCTTCTGTGGGAATGGCAGGCTTCCCCGCCTGCCGATGTAATCTGTATCTTGTTCATTTCCTGTTCTCCTGACTGTTGTTTGTAACCAATTTGCGTAGCAAATTGATTGCCTTCTGAATGCAACCACTCGCACAGCAAGTGATTGCTTGCCCGCCAACTGCGAAGCAGACTTTAAATGCGGGCAATACCCGTATCATTTATTTATACGATACTTTACACTCCCCCATTGTCAAAACCAGTTTCTGCGTCGACTCGATTGCTTTCTGTCTGTATATGCTGCCCTCTGCCGGGCAGAAAATATATTATTTTCTTAGTTTATATCTTTCAGCATATCTGCGCTTTTCTCCCTGCTGCTTTTTGAGGCGAAAAATTTTATCTTTTTCCACACAAGAAAACTGCCATGACAAAAATCATAGCAGTTTTCTTGTTGCCTTCTTCACCATCTCCGGATAACCGGGATTCGGTGTGGATACCGTCACGACATCCGGTGTGGCAAAGAGGTCATAGTTACTTCTCTGCTTTTTTCTCCGTGTTACACGTGGTCAGGCGTTCTCTGACCGCCTCCATATATCCTGGCTTGTCCAGGTCATACAATGCAAGCGGGATGATCCCGATCAGGAATACGATTCCGGGAAGCAGGTTTGCCGCCAGATTGATCCCGGTCTGTACATGGGGTGTGATCTCTCCTCCGCCCACATATCCAAATGCTCCCATGACAAGAAGGAACACCGAATTGGCGATTGCGGTCGCAATCTTGATTGCGGTACCGTTAAAGGAAAATGCCATACCGTCATTACGGACGCCATACTTGTCGTCAAAGTCATCAATCGCGTCAACGATCATACCGCTTCCGGATGGACCTGCTATATATCCGGTTCCATAGATGATCATGCACAGGAAGTTGAACGGTATACTGGTGGACGGTCCGAAGTACAGCAGGAGCAATGCGGCTCCCTGAATCACCATGGAGATGATCGCGCCGTTCCTTTTTCCGAACTTCTCTACAAATTTCGGCGCAAAAGGCATCACCAGCGTCCCGACTGCCATCTGCATCATCATAAATACCGTGATCAGCGCAAAATTCTGTACACAGTGCATGTAAAAGAATACAGCCACCGAAATACGTCCTAAGATACCGAACATATTAAAGAAGGAATAGAACATGGCGCAAAGCAGATTCTTATTCTTTGCGATCATTTTCAAGCCGTCCAGAACCTTGCCCTGTTCTTTCTTTTCCACCGTCACCTTTTCTTTCGACATCACTGCCACTGCCCAGAACATCGGAAGCGCAACGATTGCCAGCAGGGTCGCCGTCTTCTGATATCCATTTGCCTGGTCTCCGCCGCCGATGAAGGTGACCAGAGGCAATACGGTCAGGTTCAGAACGATCTGCCCGATGGTCATGCCCATCATCTGTGCGGCATTCAGCCGGTTTACTTCCTTCGGATCATGAGTCATAACGGCCGGGAGCGCTGTGTACGGCACATTGGTCATGGTATAAGCCATTCCCAATCCGATATAGGTCACATATGCATAGATCAACTTGGCCGGTCCGCCGAATCCCGGAACCGTAAATGTCAGGATCGTAAATACGACCAAAAGCGGCGCGCCGGCAAATATATAAGGTCTGAAACGTCCCCATCTCGTGTGGGTTCGTTCCATGATGGTCCCCATCATAGGATCATTGATACCATCCCAGACCTTGGCGATCAGCATCAGCATGGCTACAGCCCCTACCCCGAGGCCAAATACATCCGTATAGAAAATAGAGAGATATGTACCTACCATGGTCCAGGACAACTGGGAAGCAAAATTCCCCATTCCGTACACAAAGTAATTTTTAAAGGTCAGCGGTTCCATACCATATTTGTTTATTTTTGTTTCATTCATAGCGCCCTCCTGACATTACTTTCTCTCAAGTAATGGTATATTTTTATTCTCATTCCTCCGTGCTACATGGCAGCAATGCTCTCCTCAAAGTTCTCATATTTTTCCATCATCTTCGGCAGTGTCTCCTTGTTGGCTGTCAGTTTCGGCACACAGACCTTGATCATGTTCTGGATCTCGTTGTAATGCTCATAAATTCCAATGGCCGTATTGCGCGCCCGCGCAATTTCTTTTTCAGGCCAATCTACCTTCACCCTCTCTCCTTCCACGGACAGCTCTCCCCAGATCCCGCAGACCGGGCACTCCACGTGGGGCGTCCCGTTCATACTAAGCAGCGGGTTATGGCAGACCGGACAAACTCCATCCTCTCCCACCCAGGTATCCACTTCCTCGTATGGTTTTCCAACAGACTCTGCCACAGCCTTTCCAAGCTCCCCGCATTTTGCCATCAGAGCCGGATCCAGCAGCGGATGCCCTGTCCTTCCCTGATCATATGCGTCCACATGACCCACGCACTTCATGCAGAAGGAAAAGCTGAACAGATCCAGCATAGGAAGCCCCAGAGATACCCAGTTATGAGTCTGCGCGCCTCCTACGGAAATGAATCCGGTATAGCGGTCTTTAAAATATCTGGGATCCAGCTCCGGTTTGCCTTCTTCCCTACGTTTCTTATTTACTTCCAGAAGCGCTGCCCTGTCATGGGACGGCCCGAAACGGTCCACAAAATTCTTAAACTGCCCTACGATACCAACCGCATAGACCGGCGCGCCGATAATGATCCCGTCCGCTTCCAGGCACGCCTCCTCCAAAACAGAAAAGTCATCCTTCATGCAGCAGTGGATCTCCACTTCCCCCTTGTCCCGCAGACGGCTGCAGTAATCACATGCGCGGCAATGTCCGATATCCATTCGGATTGTATTGATAAACCGCACCTCTGCTCCTGCTGCCTTCGCAGCAAACAGTGCCTCTTTTACCATCACATCACAGCGCTGATTCCTTCTTCCAAAGGAAATTCCCAGTACTTTCATTTCATCATCCTCCATGTTTGTTGTGTTATATTTAAGTTTACAGCTTTAGCAAAAATTTTCTTTCGTGTATTTATCTGAAACCAGCATCAATATTTAATACAATTTTTAGGGGAAAGCCATAAAAACTAAAAATCATCATAGAGATTTTAATATCTGTACCAAATATCCAAAAGCCGGATTTCCTGAGGCTGCATCACATGTTCCAGTTCCAGGGTCCCATCCGTTGCCTGAACAGTCCTGATTTCCATACTGGGGATTGCCCGCCTTTTCAGATATTCGATCTCATCCTTCGCAAGGACCTTTTCGTACCCCATCATTTTCCAGATATTCTGAACCGAGCCATTTTCGTGATTCACATAATGGGACTTTACCTGATACGTTCCATTGTTTACATTTTTCAGACAGATTTTCAGTCTCAGCGGTTCCATATCCTCCACAAACTGATCCATCTCGTCGATCTGGATCTCTTCCTCTTTGCAGAATGCGTATTTTGATGAAAAGCTTTTATAATTATGGCAGACCGCAGTGAACCGTCCCCGCCCATTTGCAGTAACGACACTGTTCTCATTTCTGCATACTACATGGCTTTGCAGCTTATTCATGAACTGAAACGCATAAAAAGAGGGCTTCCGTATACCATCTCTGGTAATCAGTCCGGAATCTCCGTTCAATACGGACGTAACGTCCGAATGACCTTGCTGTATACTTTCCTGTCCTGCCGGAAACGTATCGCCCTGTGCTCCTGTGGCAGCATAGTCCGACCCGATATCCAGTCCCTGCCAATATCCCATAAAATCTGCATTACCCAGCATGCTGATACAGGTTTTTACTATATAGGCTCCCTGCGCAGAGCTGTCATTGAACACATTATGATTCGAGTCCGTAAAATTCCACTGAACAATGTGTATCTCCGGAATCTGGAAATCTTCCTCTTCCATCGTGTCCCGGATTAACTGCATCTGATTTTTCATGTAGCTGCTGTCAATAGATTTTCTTCCATAAATAAGCTCGTCCTCAGCAATCGACATATCCTGACAGGAACGAAAGGACAGGAAATCCGGCCGGAACTTACGTTTCTTCCAGATACGGAAGATCTTGCGGAAGAAGGAATTTCCATACCCCAGCAAAAGCCCGGCGCCTCCCACCCGAATTTCCGGGGCAATCTCCTTAAATATCCGGCAGATGGCCTCAAATGCCTGGTAATAGGCTCCGTCCTCCGCTGTCATTCCAAGGCCGGAAGCCTTCCCGAATTCAAAATACCAGCCCTCTATCTCTTCCAGGCCATAGCGGTTGATCAGATGCAGATAGAACGCCCTTATCATTTCACAGAACATCTCATAATCCCACGTTTCTTTCCTTTTCGCTCCATCCTTCCCCGCCTCTTTTACTTCTGTTCCTCCCCCCAGTTCAATGTACGGCTTCATTTGATGATCAATGATAAAATCCAGCACCAGATCCAGCTTTCGGAAATTCATTCCCCCTTTTTCGTCTGCACACTGTTTCCGGGAGAGCAGATTCCAGATCCTTGCATATCTCATGCCGGTCTCCTGCTGAATCTGTATAAGCTGATCCTGCACCTCTGACTGCAGAAGTGTATATGCTTCTCCCACATTCACCGCCCGGATCCAATCCGCATTTTGAATCTCATAATAGCTGGCATCCGCAGTATAAATCTGCTGTCTGCTGCCGTTCTCCTGCTGTCCCGTCTGTCTGTTCCTTAAATATTCGTGTACCAGATCCAGACTTTTTTCTTCCAGCCCATACTCCTGGTGAACTGGAGGCATATTCTGCTGCATCCTCTTACGGTACTGGCTGGGCGCCTCACGGTGAATGCTCCGGAAGCTCTTGATAAATGCCGCTGATGTTGGAAATCCGTTATCCATCGCAATACGTGTAATACTTTTATTTGTATACAGCAGTTCATCTACCGCATGGAACAGACGCACATTATTCAGATATTCCAAAAAGGTAAGCCCTATATGTTTTTTAATATATTTTGACAGATACACATTTGACAGATACAATCTCTGCGCAAGATCATTCAGGCTGATCTGCGTCTGATAGTTTGCCTGGATATAATTCTGTATCTGCCGGACCCGGATCTGATTCCTGGAATCCTCTTGATTCGTCCATACCTGATCTGCTTTCACCATAAAATAGCTGACCAGATGATACAGCAGTTCATAATAAAGCGAATTCAGATATAATGCGCCTTTTTCCTCCTGATCGGAGCAGCAGCTTAAAATCCGGTCCAATAATTTCCGTACCTCTTCATATGCATCATTTCTGTCCACCACCGTATTGCACCAGAACATCAGCTGCAGCGTACCCATATGCTCTGCCAGAATATGAAAATCAATAAAAAATCTTGCCGCTAAAATCCCCTGCGTTCCCACGCAGGAATGTCTTTTATTGGCATTGATCAAGATAAAATCCCCTTTTTGGAGTTGATACGCCGACTCATCAATTTTAATCTCCATTTTCCCTTTCATCACATAAATGATCTCCAGATCCTGATGGTAATGCACCGATGATTCTTCCTGTCTGATAAAAAAGAACTGCATTAGTTTTCTTTTGTTTTCCATAGTCCTCTCTTCCGCCGCGATCATTTCATTGGTTTTGGATTCCGTTTTTATAAAGCAAGCGGGACTGTCACTGCCGGCTATATACGGCGTACAGTCCCCTATTTTCTAAAAAACTTCGTTCAGTTTTATTCAAATACGATTGTCTCACCCGTTGCGGCAGACTGATAAATAGCCTCGATCACACGGGTAACGATTGCTGCCTGCTCCGGAAGGACCGCGGGATCCGTTCCCTTTGTAATACATTCCACCCATTTTGTCATGTCATATTCCCACATGTCATACTTCGCTTCCGGGCTTGTGATCTCTGTTTTCATTTCTCCGCCAACCATCTTTGTGATACGAACGCTGTCTTCAAATCCAGGGCCGACCATATCCGCGCCGGCAAGCGTTCCGGCTACGGAGCAGATGATTCCGGGAGCTTCCTGCAGCATGTTTGTACGCCATGCTGTCTCAATATAGAACATTGCGCCGTTTTTCATTGTGATCATGGCCATTGCGGTATCTTCTACATCGAAGTTGTCCGGATCCCACGGCCCAAGCTGATTTCCCTCCGGGAAATTTTTCATCTTATCAAAAGTGACTCCCCGAACGCTTGCAACATCATAATTGTTTGTCAGCCACATGGGAAGGTCAATGGAATGAGGACCTCCGTCCATTAAAACTCCGCCGCCGTTCAGCTCCTTGTTTGTGTATACACCGTATGCCGGAAGGCGGTTCGGGCGGAGCTGGGAAGAACGGATATAGTATACGTCTCCGAATTCACCTGCTTCATACATTCTCTTCATTTCCATCGGAGCCGTATTATAACGCCACTGTGTACCGCTTGTGAGCTTTCTGCCTGCTTTTTTCTGTGCCTCAAGCATTTTCTGCGCATCCGCGTAGGTACATGCAAGGGGTTTCTCACAGTAAACATCTTTTCCGTGTTCAAACGCGCAGATCGTCATCTCGCAGTGAAGCGGATTCGGAGTACAAACGTGTACCGCGTCAACATCGTCTGCCGCGCACATTTCTTTGTAATCCGTGTAAATCTTTGCTTTCAGGCCGAAATCTTTATTGGCCTTTTCACATCTCTCCGTAAGAATATCGCACAGCGCAACGACCTCTACTTCATCCGAATGCTTGACAAGCTGTGTTAAATGCTTTGTCGTTCCAATCTCACCAATACCAATTACTCCGATTCTTTTCTTTGCCATTTCATTTTCCTCCATAGATTTTTTTATATTCTTCCGACTGTACGGCCGGATATTTCTTTTATAATATGTATGGTGCAGCGCCGCATTCATTTGGCTGAAAATGAATGGTACAGTACACCAGGGTTTCTTCTGTTATGCAGGCAGCACTTTGCAGGATGCGGCCACCTTCTCATCGCGGTTCTCGAATGTAAAGAATTCCAGGCAGAAGTTTCCTTCATAGCCAAGTTCCTTCACGGTATTCAAAATAAACGCATAATCAAGCTCTCCTACTGTCAGTTCCGCTCTCATCGGCGCCCCTGCCCCGTGAAGATCTCCGATCAGCTCCAGGTTCGCCTTGATCGTCTCCGTAATCTGTCCTTCAATATTCTGGAAGTGGAACATGTCATAAAGAAGCTTTACATGTTCACTTCCTACGTTCTTAATTAAGCCAAATGCCTGTTTCGAGCTTGTAAAGAATCCGCCCGTCAGCGGCTCAACAAGTACTGTTACCCCCTCTTTCTCAGCAATCGGAGCAAGACGCTTCAATGCGTCCTCCATCGCCGCAAGAACCTCCTCTGCGGAAAGATCTTTCGCATAATCAGCCGCATTCAGGATCAGCCTGCCGCACCCGATCTGCTTAGCCTTTGGCACACTCTGTGTAAAAAGGGAAACCAGCTCCTCCGTCTTAGCCGGGTCTCCCAGAAGAGATGCTCCCGCGGAAACGCATGCGCGGATCTCAATCCCCAGTTCCTTTCCCGCCGCGGCAATGCGGTCCAGATCTCTTCCCTCCAGGTCAAACATTTCAATCCCCGTTAATCCGTTCTTTTTTGCCAGTTTCATGCCCTCAATGATTCCGTCCGTATCCGGCCAGACAGGCCCCTTTTCGCCGACTGCCACAAACATAATGTCTGCACATAAACTGTACTTCATCGCTTTCCTAACTCCTTTCGTTTTCTCTTTGTTTATGTCTCCATTATAAGACAAGGATTTTTCATCGGCGTTCTTCCTCAGCAACAATGTTCCACAAAAAAAGAATCTGGTTTCAAATTTGAAACCAGATTCTTTTACCCGTTTACATACTTACCGAATATATTTCATCCGGTATATCTCACTCAGCATCAGAAAATACAGGTCAAACAAAAGTACCCCTGTTACCACCTTTTCCCTGCTGCCCCGGAACAATTCCCTATCCAGATACTTTTTATACCGCTTTGACGCGCCATATACCTTCGCCCCTTTTGCCTTGATATTGGCAAATACCGGCTCCATGTCCATGGTCTCCACATGTTCAATCATATTGACAATGACGATACTCTGCTCCGTCAATGTACCGCTGTCCTCCATCATATCCGGAAGCAAGCAGTAATATCCTGTCTCCTTCCCGTCCATGGCAAGATTCTGCTGCAGCGAGAGTATGGCGCTGTTTTTATAAGGTGTATAGAAGACCACCTTATCCGCGTCGCTCAGTTCCTCTGCAATCCGTTCCGCCTCACCTGCATCGATCTGATCCCGCAAGATCTCACAGGTTTCTATGGCCTGTGCCAGCATGGCATCCTTCACACTTACGGCATCCCGGCTCTGTTCCGGCGGCAAGAGCCGGTTGTAGTAGGTATACTGCTTCACCGCCCGTTTCAATTCATGATGAAAATCCGTAAAATTCTGGTATCCCAGCTTCTGCACCATCCGCCACACTGTCGTCCGGGATGAGTTCGTCAGCTCCGCGACATCATAAATACTGCCGTCCGCCGCTTCCTCCAGATTCTCGAGGATCCCTCTGCAGACATTCCGGTATGTACTGTCAAAGGAAAGGTGATTGTATAATTCTGTCAAACTCTGAAGAACATTCATATCCTTTTCCCCTTTGCAGGCAATTTACAAATCAGATTTTCATGTGTACAGATTCCGTATCATTTTTTACGCTTACACGGTCCCGATTCACCCAGTCTGTATCTATCATGGTATCACAAAGAATTTTGCTCTTGATGAAAAACATTGCAGCAGTTATTCCGCTTGAGTTTTCCTCATTTCAGACAAGACAGCAGTCGCTGAATATAATAAAGAAGGACAAGTTTACGTTACCTGCCCTCCAATATTTAACTGTTATTATACCGGCCGAATGCCCTGCAGCAAGGTACAGGGCATCCGAAATCATAACTGCTGCATATCACGCCTGCGTGAAATCCAACTCCAACTCGCCAATTATTCCTCAAATGCGATTGATTTTCCGGTCTTTGCGGATTCTCTTACCGCATCCATCAGACGGAGTACCCGTCTTACCTGTTCCGGTTTTACAATGATCTCTTCTTCTCCATTGAATGCTTTCAGGAAATGCTCAAAATAATTCCTGTGCGCCACGTTTACTTCCGGCAGCGGTTCTTCGGAAAGAAGTCCCGGCTCCGGCGGTCCGAAGCTTCTTGTGGGACCTGCGGCAGTCATCGTGATCTTGCCCGGTACATTCTCCAGCAGATGCGCGGTGCGGACAATCTTGCCTTCTCCGCCGAATCCGTCAATGATTGCGGAGCCTTTCTTACCGCCGATGAACCAAGCGCGCTTCGGTGTCAGGTAATAGGTTCCCAGCTCGATCTCTGCGGTCACGCCGTTTTTGAATTTCAGGATGATCTTGAAATAGTCGTCTACGTTTTCATTGATGACATTCTGTACATCCGCATAGAGGGATACTACCTCAGACTTCACCATATCCAGCATCTGGTCGATCAGGTGTACGCCCCAGTCATAGAGCATGCCTCCGCCCATCTCTGGATAAATATGCCAGTCATGCATGTTGCCGTTTACGCCGTAGAGCTGGGATTTGATGATGTACATATCCCCAACCAGGTTCTTGTCATAGACTTCTTTCATGATCCGGTAGTCTTTATCCCATCTTCTCTGCTGATGCACGGTAAAGAGCACGCCGTTGTCTTTACATGCCGCAACCATTTCGTCATATTCCGCAATGCTCATGGCAGCCGGTTTCTCACAGATCACATGCTTTTTCGCTGCCGCCGCCTTCTTCACCATCTCCGGATGGCTGGGGTTCGGCGTGGATACCATCACAACATTGATATCTGCGTTGGCAAGCATCTCGTCAATGTTTGCGTATGTCTCCACGCCCTCCGGCGCGTCTTTGAGCTGATCCGGATTCGTATCCGCTACCGCTACCAGGTCGATCTCGTCAAATGTACTCATCATATCCGCATCGCAGTGGCCCATAAAACCAAAGCCAACGATACCTAATTTTATTTTTTCCATTATTTTCTTCCTTTCCGATTTACGAAGTTTCTGTTTTAAAGCTTGCTGCAAGCATGCTTGCACGATCTGCTTTCACAGAGTGCTGCTGTTCTTCTCATCCGTCCGGAACTGCAGGTCTCAGACTCGTCTGCTTTGCAGACTATCCGCTGCTTTCGCAGCTCCTGTCTGAGACTGATTGGGCGTCCCGCCCAATACCACTCTGTGAAAACAGCTCTTTGCAAGCATGCTTCCACGATCTGCTTTCACAGAGTGCTGCTGTTCTTCCCATCCGTCCGGAACCGCAGGCCTCAGACACGTCTGCTTTGCAGACTATACGCTGCTTCGCAGCTCCTGTCTGAGGCTGATTGGGCGTCCCGCCCAATACCACTCTGTGAAAACAGCTCTTTGCAAGCATGCTTGCACGATCTGTTTTCACAGAGTGCTGCTGTTCCTGACTTTTAATCAAAGTATACTTCTTTCCCGGTCTCTGCGGATTTGTAGATTGCTTCCAGGATCTGGGTCACTACAAATGCCTGCTCCGGTTTTACAAGGGGCTCGCCGTCGTTGATAATTGCGTTCAGCCACTGCTCCTGCTCTCTCACTGCCTCTGCTGCCGCGCCGCCCTCGAAGAAGTCTACCACGCCTGCCGGGGAGATGGTCTTTTCCATCAACTGGTTGTGTTCTACCGTGTTATAGATCAGCTCGTCCTGGGGATAGCTTCCGCCGTGATGGATCTCTGCTCCGCCCTTGGTTCCGCACAGTGTGGTGGACGCTTCCATGGACTTCAGTACGTTCAGCGCCCAGGATGCTTCCAGATAAATGGTCGCTCCGTTTTTCATCTTTACCAGTCCGAACGCAGAATCCTCTACCTCAAAGGTCTCCGGATCCCATGGGCCGAATACGTTTCCTTCCGGGCCGTCCGCCTGGCGTCCCAGCTTGTAGAATACCTGTCCGGATACGGAAGCCGGCTCGTAGTTGTTCATCATCCACAGTGTGATGTCCAGCGCATGGGTTCCGATATCGATCAGCGGACCGCCGCCCTGCAGCGCCTTGTTCGGGAATACGCCCCAGGTAGGAACCGCTCTTCTTCTCAGCGCATGTGCCTTTGCAAAGTAGATATCCCCAAGTTCCCCTGCTTCACAGGAAGCGTGCAGCGTCTGGGTATCGTCGCGGAGACGGTTCTGGTAGCCGATCGTAAATTTCTTGCCGGATTTCTTCCATGCGTCCAGCATCTTCCGGGCATCCTCGGTATTGTGCGCCATAGGCTTTTCACACATCACATGCTTGCCTGCCTCAAAGGAAGCAACCGTGATCGGGCAGTGCGCCACGTTGGGGGTACATACGTGAACCACATCGATCTCGATGCTCGTATCCGCCAGCATCTCCTTATAATCGGTGTAAACCTTCGCGCCCTCTGCGCCGTATTCTTTACATGCCTTCTCCGCCCGCTCCGGAATGATGTCACAGAACGCTACCATAACAGCCTTATCCTCATTCGCCTTGATTGAAGGCATATGCTTCTGATTTGCGATACCGCCGCATCCAACGATTGCTACTCTCAATTTGCTCATTGTTTTGTTCTCCTTTTGTTTTTACTGTTCCGCTTTCGCTGATTCTATTATAAGTTGTTTCCGCAAAGGAAACATTCCTTCAATTGTCCTGTTTTTATATGATATTTTAGCTATGTCCTGCCCTCATACGAAGGCAGGATAAAAAAGAAAGGATTATTTTTGATACGACTGTAAATCGTAGTTACTATTCACAGTAACAAATCGTAACATCAGATGACAAAATTCCGCAGATATCTCTGGCTCAGTACAAGGGAATCTTCCACCTTCTCCTTGGTTCCCTCGAATGCCTTGTCCTCGACTTCGATACAGGTGCATCCGTCATAGCCGATGTCCGTCAGCGCAGAAACATATTTGCCCCAGTCCACATCTCCCAGTCCCGGAAGCTTCGGTGACATGAAGTCAAGCGGATATGCCATGATGCCGCAGTCGTTCAGGCGGTCCGGATAAACCTTGATGTCCTTGTAGTGTACGTGGAAAATCTTGTCCTTAAATTCATAGATCGGCTTGATATAGTCGATCATCTGCCATACAAAGTGGGACGGGTCATAGTTGATTCCCAGGTTGTCGCTGTTCAGAATCTCAAATACCTGTCTCCAGATCTTCGGAGTGGTCATCAGGTTCTGTCCGCCCGGCCACTGATCCGGTCCGAAGAGCATGGGGCAGTTCTCGATGGCAATCTTCACATCATTCTCTTCCGCTGTTTTGATGATGGACGGCCAAACCTCTTTCACCAGTTCCAGGTTTTCCTCGATATTCTTTGTCTGATCCCTTCCGATAAATGTGGTCACCATGCCGATTCCGAGCTTATGGCTCGCCTTGATCAGGTTTTTCAGATGAGACACAGCCGCCTCACGCTTCTCCAGATTTCCGTCCATGGTATTGGGATAATATGCAAGAGAAGAAATCTGCACGCCCTTTTCTTTGCTGTAGTCCGTGATATGCGCAGCATATGTATCATCCTCCAGTACACGCTCCGCGTCAATGTGGCTTACGCCCGCATATCTTCTCTCCGCCTTCCCCTGCGGCCAGCATGCCACTTCCACACATTCGAATCCATGGTCAGATGCAAAATCCATCATTTCCTCATACGTCCATGTGTCCAGAATCGCACTTACAAATCCTAATTTCATAGCTTTTTGTTCTCCTTTTCTTTTTCTCTTGATCTTGAGTACATTATAATAGAAAGAACGAGGAAAAACTTTCGTTTAATTATCCAGATTTATTCTCATATTTAGACTTTTTTGTACCCTCCAAAAAAGGCAGGACAAAAAAAGATATACTTTTTTTGTCCTGCCTTTCTTCAGACAACCGCCTCTATCAATACTTTATCGCCGCATACAATCTTGTTGACGCCGATCTGCTTTTTTTTATTAAAGTTGAAGCTGACCATATAGCCCCGTTTCAGATGATATTCTTCCAGATATTCCGAAAGCTGTGCCTCTCCCCGCCGGTTGTACTCTTCCCCATGCCAGATCTTCAGTTCCACGATCTTTTGCTCTCCGCAAAAGTCAATAATCAAATCTGTGCGCCTGTTCGACCTTGTCTTTGACTCGATGTAGTAATTTCCCGTTCCATTGATAATTGGTTTCATATAAAGCAGGAAGATACAGCGCCCATTGTCTTCCAGAAAATGTTCATGACACGCCCCGAACAGCTCCGAATAGTGACTGACAAACCTTTGAAGAACCCGTTCCATATCCAGTTGTCCACTGACAATAAATTGGTTCTTCTCATTCGCGGCAATCTGTGAAATCTCTATTTGCCTGGCCTTTTCCGCAAGAAATCCATTATAAAGCCGTGTTTCAAATATCCGGTTTGAAACAACGGCAATCCCGTTATTCAATGTAACAAATCCGAACATGACAGCCATCCGTATCCCCGTATCTCCGGGCACATATTCGACCATCCTGCCTTTCAGCAACAAATCCTGCAGCATCTGCTTCAGCTCCGGAAAATCAATCAGCTTATTGTCGAGAGACTCGAACAACGTATTTTCCTCCTGAAGAAGCATCCGAATTGCCGCCAAAAATCCTTCCCTGGTCCATGCCGAATTTTTATCCGGAAATTCCCGGCTGCCTGCTGTTTTTTCATCGATCAGCTTACAGATTTTGGATACGAGAAACGGATACCCGGATGAATATTCGTATATCAAAGCCGCCAATTCCCGAACATTCATCCCTGTCCGGTTATCCTGCTCATAATCTTCCAGCATTCCCGCAATCCCATTTTCAGGCAGGCTCATGTCGATATCAAAATCTGCCGCAATATTCCATGGACTATTTGTCTGATGTTCTGTTTCTATGCGTATTTTTAGCTTCAGACTCTTTATATCATATACTCCAGCCAGAATCACAGACTGGAAAATCGGCATTTCATCCCGGTCTATATAATATCCTCTCAACTGTGCCAGAAAGTCTAAAAACACCTGATTATTTGCAGCACAGTCCACTTCATCAATCAACATGACGATCGGCTGCTCTGCCGCCCCGCAGATCTGGCTTAGATATCCAAACAAATCAAACAAAGTAAATGTCCTGTGGCTTTTGCATACTATTTCCCACAGTTCGTTCAATTGTTCCTCCATTTCATCTGTTTTGTCTGCACATTCTCTCCTCAGCAAACGAATAAAGTAAGACGCAAATGCCAGCGAAAACATATTTCCATTCTCGAATTTTGCCGCATCCAGTTTTTGAAAATCCAGGCTGAGCACAATATACTCTTCCTGCAGATATCTCTTTAATGCCCGCAAGGTTGTGGTCTTCCCATATTGCCGTGCACGGTGAATCGAAAAATATTCTCCTCTGTCTACAAGCTCTTTTATCTTTCGAAGGCGCTCACTAATATCTACCATATAGTGCAGATTCGGTTTGCAGTCCCCACTCACATTAAATATTTTTCCCATTGCCGCTTCCTCCTCTCCGCCGCAGCCCTGCTCTGGACAGTTATAATTATACTCTATCGCAGCAGGAAAAGACAGCTTCAATTTTCCTTTTACTGCAATAAAATATCGAACCCTTTCCCTCGATCTATTTTCGCACACGAATAAATCCTCTCCAAATCCATATACTTTTCAGGTATGCATAAACTGAACCGAAGCGGCAAACCCCCGTTTTGAACTTACAGGTATTTTCAAAGTCAGAAAGAAGTAACCTGGGATTGTGCAATCTGCCCAAAAACACATCTGAATTTTCTATCAAATTGCGTCCTTTTTTGAAAAGAACGAAAGAACTTTCAGAACCATGTGTATCTATTGAAAATATTTTCTTCAATGCTATACTGAATATCAGAAGCGATAAACAAAGCCCGAAAGGGCGGATTCATCAACATTCTATGAGATGAAAGGAGTAAGTCTATGAGGGAATGTGTGGAACAACTAAAAGGGAAGCTGGTCGTATCGTGCCAGGCTCTTCCCCACGAGCCGCTGCATTCTTCCTTTATTATGGGAAGGATGGCGCTGGCCGCAAAAGAAGGGGGCGCAATGGGGATCCGCGCCAACACCCGGGAGGACATCCGTGAGATCCAGTCGCAGGTAGACCTTCCGGTCATCGGAATCGTAAAAAGAGACTATGAGGACAGCAGCATTTACATCACTCCGACCATGAAAGAGGTGGATGAGCTGATGGAGGTCAAACCGGAGATCATCGCCCTGGATGCGACCGGCGGCCTGCGTCCCGGCAATCTGACGCTGGATGATTTCTTCCACCAGGTAAAGGAACGCTACCCGGATCAGCTCTGGATGGCGGACTGCTCGACCATTGAGGAAGCTCTCCATGCGGACGAGCTGGGATTCGACTTTATCGGAACCACTATGGTAGGCTACACCCCCCAGAGCAAGGGAGACCAGATCGAGGCAGACGATTTCCGGATCATCCGGGAGATCCTCGCCAACGTGAAGCACCGGGTCATCGCGGAGGGCAACATCAACACACCGGAAAAGGCGCGCCGGGTCATCGATCTTGGAGCCTTCTGCGTTGTCGTAGGCTCATGCATCACAAGGCCCCAGCTCATTACGAAATCATTTGCTGAAGGGTTGGAAGTCTGAGGCAGCGCTGATCCGTCAACAACATTTACCAGGCAAAAAAATGTGACGGAACCATGCCAGGCTGAATGACAGATTCAATCCGGCAAAACACTGTACCAGATAATTTTTATATATATCGCAATGCAAAACAGCAGAAAAACGTAAACAGAGTTCCAACCCATTGATCTGTTCGCAAAATTCTTACAGCCGCACAGTTGGAAAACGTTTTCTGCATCCACATTAAAAAAAGGAGAAAAATCATGAGAGATCTTAACAAATACAAAGGAGTCATCCCCGCATTTTACGCTTGCTACGACGAGAACGGAAATATCAGCCCCGAGGGCGTACAGTCACTGACCAGATATTTTGTAGAAAAAGGCGTGAAGGGCGTCTATGTCAATGGTTCGTCCGGAGAATGCATTTACCAGAGTGTAGAAGACCGGAAGATCGTCCTGGAAAATGTCATGAAAGCCGCTGACGGCAAACTCACCGTGATCAACCATGTGGCATGCAACAACACCAAGGACAGCATGGAACTGGCGAAGCATGCGGAGAGCCTGGGCGTAGACGCCATCGCTGCCATCCCCCCGATCTATTTCCGTCTGCCCGAGCATGCCATTGCAAAATACTGGAATGATATCAGCTCCGCCGCACCGAATACAGACTTTGTGATCTACAACATCCCCCAGCTTGCAGGCGTAGCCCTGACGATGGGATTGTTTGCCGAAATGCGCAGAAACCCGAACGTCATCGGCGTGAAAAATTCATCCATGCCGGTACAGGATATCCAGATGTTCAAGCAGGCCGCAGGTGAGGATTACATCATTTTCAACGGTCCCGACGAGCAGTTCATCAGCGGCCTTGCCATCGGCGCGGAAGGCGGCATCGGCGGAACCTACGGCGCAATGCCGGAGCTGTTCCTGAAGCTGGAAGCCCTGGTGAAGGCAAATGAGATGGAACAGGCAAGGAAGCTCCAGTATACGATCAATGAGATCATCTACAAGCTGTGTTCCGGTCACGGAAATATGTACGGCATCATCAAAGCCGTTCTGAAACTCAACGAAGGCCTGGAACTGGGCGGGGTAAGGGCGCCTCTGGCTTCCCTGATCGAGAGCGACGCGGAAGTGGTCAAAGAAGCAGCACAGATGATCCAGAATGCGAAGGCGGAATATGGCTGTTAAGCCTGCATTCCGGAGAAAATGCAGAAAACTGCTACCGCCAGCTTTTCTGCATACGATGGCATACAGGAAGCCTGCTCCGGCAGACTTTCTGCAGAGGATAATATCTATAGCCGGCACGGTAATCCATACCCTTATGCCGGCTGCGAATGAGAAAAAGGAGGAGAATTTATGCAAGGCTTTACAATGATAGATCTGGTTATTTTAGTTGTGTATCTGGCTGCAGTCCTGTTTGCGGGTCTTCACTTCGCAAAGAGAGAAATGAAGGGAAAAGAGTATTTCAAGGGAGACGGCACCGTGCCCTGGTGGGTGACTTCCGTATCCATCTTCGCAACCCTGTTAAGCCCCATATCTTTCCTGTCGCTTGCGGGAAATTCCTACGCGGGAACCTGGATCATGTGGTTCGCGCAGCTCGGTATGCTGCTTGCCATCCCGCTGACCATCAAGTTTTTCCTGCCGATCTACAGCAAGCTGGATATTGATACTGCCTATCATTATCTGGAACTGCGGTTCGAAAGCAAGGGGCTCCGCGTATTGGGCGCAGTCATGTTTATCATTTACCAGGTAGGACGTATGTCCATCATCATGTACCTGCCCTGTATGGTACTGGGAAGCCTGACCGGAATCAGCGTCAACCTGCTGATCATCATCATGGGTGTGATCGCGATCATCTATTCCTACACCGGCGGCTTAAAATCCGTACTCTGGACTGACTTTATCCAGGGCTCCGTACTGCTCATCGGCGTCACCTTTGCGCTGGTATTCCTTCTGGCACACATTGACGGAGGAATCGGAGCGATCTTCGGCGCATTTGCCGCAGACCACAAATTCCTGGCAGTAGACCAGCCCATATTTGACATCAATATCTTAAAAGACAGCGTATTCATCATGATCGTAGGCGCGGGCTTCAACACCATGGGCTCCTATGTATCCAGCCAGGATATCGTACAGCGTTTCACGACCACGACAGATACGAAGAAGTTAAACAAAATGATGCTGACCAACGGAGCTCTTTCCATCTTTATCGCAACCGTATTCTATCTGATCGGAACCGGACTCTATGTGTTCTATCAGCAGAATACCCTTCCGCCGGCAGCGGCGCAGGATCAGATTTTTGCGTCCTACATCGCGTTTGAGCTTCCGGTCGGAATCACCGGCCTGCTCCTTGCAGCGATCTATGCGGCATCCCAGTCCACCCTGTCAACCGGGCTGAACTCCGTAGCCGCAAGCTGGACCCTGGACATCCAGGCAAGGCTTACCAAGAAAGAATTAAGCTTTGAGACGCAGACCAAGATCGGCCAGTACGTATCCCTGATCGTAGGTATTTTCTCCATCATCGTATCCATGGTACTGGCAAACGGCGGCGTGAAGTCCGCATACGAATGGTTCAACGGATTCATGGGACTGGTGCTCGGAATCCTCATCGGAACCTTCATCTTGGGCGCATTTACCAAGGTGGCAAATACCTTCGGCGCAACGCTGGCATTTATCGCGGCATCCGCTGTGATGGTAGGTATCAAGTATTTTGCTCCGGCAGGCTCGGTATCCATCTGGTCCTACTCCCTGATATCCATTGCGGTATCTCTGGCAGTGGGGATCCCGGCAAGTATCATTTCCCGGAAGATGACAGGCGATACCTCCGTACCGGCGCCCAACACAACGGTCTTCAAATAGAAAACCGAACCCATCTTTACAAAATACCCGGGCATACATCCATCGTCGCAGGACGTACCTGATCAGGGTGCGGCCTGCAGCGGTCTGCCCGAAGAACAGGAGAACAGATATGATATTCGGAAATATACAGAATTTAAAAGAATATGCATTCCTGGAAGACGCGGTTAAGGAATGCTTCGATTACGCAGGCTCGCACGACCTGAAAGCCTATGAAAAAGGAAGCCATGAGATTGACGGAAAACGTCTCTTTGTGAACATCGTTGAGTATCAGACCGTAGAGGCAGAAAAACGTTTCTGGGAGGCCCATCGGGAATACCTGGACATCCACCTGATGCTGGACGGCACCGAACAGATCGACCTGAATTTTATCCAGGATATGGATGTGAAGGACTATGTTCCGGCGGATGATTTTCTTCCCATGGAAGGCTCCAAGAACAGCTCCGTTGTACTCAAAAGCGGGGATTTCCTGATCTGCTTTCCAAGCGACGCCCACCGCACGGCCGTTGCCGCCGAAAAATCAGAAACCATAAAAAAGGCAATCTTCAAGGTACACATTTGATGTTGCTGTTCACACGGCGTCGTGCACCCTGCTGCACGACATCCGGCCAATACAGTAACACCATCTGATGTTACAGGTCACACCTTGACCAGGCGTGCCCTGTAACTCAGGCCGTCATTTAAAATTGCCTACGGCAATGGACGGCCTGAATCCCAGCTTTTATGTGCATCCTCCTGACCAATCAGCGTAGTGATTGGTCAGGGTGTGACATGTAACCATCTGATTCATGTTTCATACACGTTACTATAAATCAGATTGCCGAAGCAGCAGTAATATATTATAATAGAGGGGCACACATATGAATAAATATGTAACTATAGATATCGGCGGCACCGCCATCAAATACGGCATCTTAAGCGAAGGCGGCGAATTTCTCTGCCGCAGCCAGATGCGCACCGAAGCCTACAAAGGCGGCCCGTCCATTCTGGAAAAGGCAGTCGGCATTGCGGACGAATACATCGGCGCAAATCAGATCAGCGGCATCTGCATCTCTACCGCAGGCATGGTAGACACAGAGAAAGGCGAGATCTTTCACGCCGCTCCGCTGATTCCCCATTATACGGGCACACGGTTTAAAGAAGTGATGGAGCGGCGGTTTAAAATTCCCTGTGAAGTGGAAAATGACGTGAACTGCGCCGGCCTGGCGGAGTCCGTGTCCGGTGCGGCCAAAGGCTGCTCCCCCGCCCTCATGCTGACCATCGGAACCGGCATCGGAGGCTGTATCATTGCGGACGGCAAAGTATTCCGCGGCTTTAGCAACAGCGCCTGTGAGGTGGGGTACATGCACATGGCCGGAAGTGATTTTCAGACACTGGGGGCAGCAAGTATCCTCACCAGAAAAGTTGCCGAATGGAAAAATGAACCGGCGGAGGTCTGGAACGGATACCACATCTTTGAAGAGGCAAAAAAGGGCGACGGGCTCTGCGTCCGTGCAATCGAGGAAATGGCCGATGTCCTTGGCCAGGGAATTGCGAACATCTGCTATGTGATCAATCCGGAGACAGTGGTCCTGGGCGGAGGAATCATGGCCCAGGAAGAATATCTGAGGCCCCTGATGGAACACGCCCTGGAAAAGTACCTGATCCCGAGCATTTGTTCCCGCACAAGGATCGCATTCGCAAAGCACAGAAATGATGCCGGAATGCTGGGGGCGTTCTATCACTTTATGCAGCGCCGCTCTGTATAAAAGAAAATATGCCGCTTTGCGGCCGATACGGTACTCACAGCAAATGCATTTTGCTGTGAGTATCTGTACAAACATGTTTCAGCAAATACATCCGTCTCAAAACAACAGGTAAGGAACCAATGGAATATTATGTAAAATCCGTAGTACCCATGATCGAATCGAATTATGATAACTTTACAATGGTCGAAAAAACGATCGCAGATTTTTTTATACAGAACCGCAGGAAAATGGATTTTTCCGCAAAATCCATTTCCGAAAAGCTGTATGTATCTGAAGCCTCGCTGTCCCGCTTTGCCAAAAAATGCGGTTACCGGGGGTATCGTGAGTTCGTATACCAATACGAAGAGACTTTCGTAGAAAAACAGGAATCCATGACCGGCAATACAAGGATGGTCCTCAACGCCTACCAGGAGCTTTTGAATAAGACCTACAGCCTGGTAGACGAGGCCCAGATTGCCCGGATCGGCCGGTATCTCAACCAGTCTGGCCGGGTCTTTGTGTGCGGCCGGGGGAGCTCCGGCCTGACAGCCGAAGAAATGGAATTACGTTTTATGCGGATCGGGGTAGACATTGATTCCATCAAGGACACCGACCTGATGCGCATGCAGGCCGTGTTCCAGGACTCAAACAGCCTGGTATTCGGAATCAGTATCAGCGGGGAAAAGGAGGATGTGCTCTACCTGCTCAGGGAGGCCCACCGCAGAGGCGCCAAAACGGTCATCCTGACCGCCAAGAACCGGGGCATCTTCGAAGAGTTCTGCGACGAGATCGTGCTTTTGCCCTCCCTCCGGCATCTGAACCACGGCAATGTGATCTCCCCCCAGTTTCCCATTCTGGTCATGCTGGATATCATGTATTCCTATTATGTGGGACAAGACAAATTTGCCAAAGAGCTTCTTCATGACAATACGCTGCGGGCGCTGGAGGAAGGGGAACACAAACGTCGGGAAGTGATCGAATGAGCCGGTGATGTAGCATCACCGGCCCTCTCTTTTATATTCCCCTTTCCTGAAAAATCCGGTAAAGCTCCTCCGCCTCTTCGATCGAGTTGACCCATCCGTATTCTCTCAGATCCACCCGCCAGCCCGCATCCGTCTTCTGCACCCGGACGCCCTCCGACTCCAGAAGCCGCTTCTGGGTCTCCGGAGTGTCAAAAGCCTCCGCGCCGCTTAAGATCCCCTTGGCATTCACAATCCGATGGGCGGGGACACTCTTCCCCGCCCGTCCCCGCCGCAGGGCATAACCAACCTGCCGGGCATTGCCCGGCTTTCCGCAGAGCAGGGCGATCTGCCCGTAGGACGCTGCCCGGCCTGCCGGAATCCGCTCACATACCAGTTCCATCCGTTTATAAAAATCCATCATCAATCACCAGATTTCGATTCTTTAACTCATACTCCGTACCTAACAGCAGATTTCCAAAAAAATGCTCCAGATATTCCGTAGTTGCATGGATACCCCGCGTCAGATCGTTGTAATTCGCACGCACAAGGGCATTTCGAAAATACCAGGAATGCTCTGCAAACGCATCATTGTTGATATGGAATCCAAATGTTTTCAGATATTTCACAATAAATACGGCCGTAGTCCTTGTATTCCCCTCGCAAAACGGATGAATCTGCCAGATATCAGAAGTAAATTTTGCCAGATGCCTTACGGATTCCTGCAATGACAGCCCTTTATAAGAGAATTGCTTTTCCTGTCCAAAATCGTATTCTAACGTCGCGTTGATGCTGTCTGCCGACGCATAAAATACACTTTTTCCATGAAGCACCCATTCTTTTTTCGTAATGTTATAGGTGCGGGCCATTCCTGCGTGATCGTAGATACCAAAGAAAAGACGCTTATGAATCATCCTGTATTCCGCCGGTGAAAACTGGAATGTCTTTTCGCTGAGAATCTGGGTGATCCGTGCAGCAACCCTGTCTGCCTCCTCCGTACCCTTTTCCTCTTCCCTGCGCTCCGTCCGGGTCTCGTAATAGCTGTCGATCCGTTTCTGCGCAGTATCAATATCAATATATCCCTCAATATGCTCCTTCGCTGTCTCCAGCAGATATGCCGATGTTTGCAGTCCATCCACATCCTGCAGGCCGATTGCCGTTTTCCACGCGCAGCTCTTTTCCGCTTTCCCGGCTTCTCCCTGCCGGATATACTCTTCCAGGTCGAATTGCCATGGCTTTGAGGCGTTCTGTTTTTGATTCATAATCCACCATCCTGAATTTTCCTTGACGTTCCTCGTAAAAGTAAAATTATTATATCATACGGATCTTCAGGGTTCAATTCCTTGTTTTTGACTCCAGAAAGCAGTTGATTTTTCTTAAATAAAACGAAACCATTTATGTTCTTATCACACAGATATTTTTATATACAGTGCCTGCCATGTATTGATATTGCCCGTGCTCACTGCCTCGCGGCAATCGCCAAATATCCATGCAGGCATGGCTGCTTGGCTCATTGCTTCGCGGAAATAAAAAGTCCTGCGACTGCCAGCACCGTCCCCCCGGCCGACATCCAGGTGACCGGCTCTTTCAGAACCAGCGCGGAAGTCACAACCGTGATCACCGGAACCATATAAATATAGACGCTTGTCCTCACCGCCCCCAGTACATGCACCGCAAAATTCCACGTAGCAAAGCAAAGGGCAGACGCCCCCAGCCCCAGATAGAGGAGATTAAACATAACCGTTCCATCCGCAAACCTCTCCGCCCCGATCTTACAGTCAAACACAAACAACGCCGGAACCATAAACAGTATCCCATAAAAAAATGTCCTGCGGGTGGCAAGGATCACCGGATAGCCGAAGTCTCCGATCTTTCTCATCAAAATAGAATAGCAGGCCCACACAAAAGCCGCAAGAAGCGCCAGTATATCCCCTGCCGGATTCAGCTCCGGCCCGGAACCGTTCAAGCTGATCATCAGGATGCCGGACATCGCCACCCCGAATCCTATGAAAAAAGCAGGCCCCAGCTTCCCCTCCGACTTCATGAACAGCCTTGACAATATTGCCGTAAAAAACGGAGCCGCCGAGATGATGACCCCCACATTGGATGCAAGCGTACAGGTAAGCGCGATATTTTCCAGAAGATAGTACAGGCAGATCCCGCACAGCCCGGCCAGCGCAAAAACCTTCTCCTGCCTGCGGCCCACGCCTTTCATCCTGCGCGGACAGGCCAGGATCAAAGCCCCGAATCCTATGACAAAGCGGAAAAACAAAATCTCCACCGGTTGAAAATCTGCCAGAAGGATTTTCGTCGATATAAATGTCGTTCCCCAGATGATAATCGTAAACAGCGCCGCCAGATGCCCGGCTGATTTTCTACTCCCCATATGCGCCGCCCTCCTTTTCACAAAAGATTTCACGGTAGATTCCCGGCGTAAGCCCGATAAACTGGTTGAAATAATTCGAAAAATGGCTCTGATCCGAAAAGCCCGTCTCTATGGCCGCTTCCAAAGGCGTCATCCCCTCCGCAAGCAGTTTTTTTGCTTCGTTGATGCGGATTGTCTCCAGATAGCGGTAGGGCGTAACTCCCTTCGACTTTGTAAACGCACGGAGCAGCGTGGATTTACTCAGCCCTGCATAGCGGCAGATCTGATCCAGATAAATCCGTTCCTTAAAATGCACCTCCATATATCCGCAGGCTTTCTCAATCTCCGTCCGGCACTCCGGGCTGCACCTGTCAAAAGGCTGACCGCAGTTTTGGAGCAGGAGCGAAAGCAGAAACAGCAGTGTTTCCTCTTTTCCCAAATCACCGGTTCCCGTCATGACCATCTCATGCAGCAGACACAGACAGCTGCCTGCTTCCTCATCATAGATGACATTCTTTGAAAAGCCCGGAAGCTCCCGCCTTCCGGTCACCTCCTCCGCCAGGTCAAGCATAACCTCCCTGGAAATATTGAGTCCCCGGTAATCAAATGTCTCCCCGCCGCTCTGCAGGCACGCATGGCTGTCGCCCGGGTTAAAAAGCAGGATGCTGCCCTTTTCCAGCGCATATTCTCTGTCCCTGCAGAAAAGAACGCGCTGCCCCGCCTCCACAAACCCGATGACATAATGTCCATGGAAATGGTTCGGAAACGGCTGCACGATCCCTTCAAAGCGGTAGGCTTCGATCCTTAGTTCCTCGTCGTATACTGCGGTCCGTGTCTCCTTTTTCATAGCGGATCTCCTCCATCGCAAATCTGTACGGCAGCTCTCTTTCCTGAACATTCCGCCGTCTTCCGGCAGTTTTTAGATGCAGGCGGCTTTTTCACCGCATCTTTTCACAGGATATTTTACATTGCCGGCACAATCATTGTACCCCTTATTCCAGGCTCTGTCTTGTAAAATATCTTCATGTTTCCGGTCAATCTCTTTTCCTTTCGCAGTCAAATATCCATTCGTGCAGGAATCCAAAGCTGCTTCGCATATGGAACAGACGATCGCTTTATGTAATACTTTTTTAGGTGAAATCACACGATATAGAATCTTAACAGGAAGATGTGAATTTTCATTCTGTCAATATTTTCTGAAAATATTCCACCTGTACGGTTGGATGCTCTAAAGAGCCTCCAACCTACTCATCCATTCGCAAAAACCGTGCTGACGCACTCTTACGTCTGCTAACGCAGCCGTTTTTTGCTCATTCAAGAGTAGGCTGCTAATCCATAATCTCAGTTTTATTGCAATGAATTGCATAAAACTGAGATTATGGATTGCAACCGTACAGGTGGAAAATATTTGCTTTCCCGCAGCACTTTCTGTATAATAAACATAGTTTTTGTCATTCGGCCATCGTACTCAAAAGACAGGAGGAAGATTATGATCTCAAATATTGTTTCATGGATCAGTGATTTTATGTACGGCTATCTGCTGATCATCTTATTGCTGGCAGGAGGTATTTACTTCACGGTTCGGACTCGCTTTGTTCAGTTCCGCATGATCGGGCAGGCTTTCCGGGCCATCATGGAAAAGCCGGCCGGCGGGGACGACAAGGTTTCCAGCTTCCAGGCGCTCATGGTTTCTACGGCATCCCGTGTAGGCACCGGCAATATCATCGGCGTGTCAACGGCCATCTGCCTGGGCGGCTTCGGATCTGTTTTCTGGATGTGGATCATTGCCGTCATCGGCGCTGCCTCCGCTTTTATCGAAAGCACCCTGGCCCAGATCTACAAAAAACGCGGCCCACACGGAAGCTACGGCGGGCCTGCCTATTATATTGAAGCCGCCCTCCACAGCCGTCCGCTGGCGCTCGTATTTTCCATATGCCTGGTTCTGACCTATGGATTCGGCTTCAACATGCTGGCCTCTTACAACCTGCAGTCCACCTTCGCATCCTACAGCTTTTATGATCCGGATCTGACCCCCTGGATCATCGGGCTGGTACTTGCGGTCATTGTGGGATACTGCCTGCTGGGCGGCGGACAGCGTATCGTCCGGGTCACCAGTGTGATGGTTCCCATGATGGGACTTGCCTATGTGCTGGTCTCCCTGGTGGTGATCGTTATGAACATTACCTATCTGCCCGCCGTGATCTCCCGCATCTTCAGGGAAGCCTTTGACTTCCAGCCCATTATGGGCGGCTTCAGCGGTTCCTGCGTCATGTACGGGATCAAGCGGGGACTTTACAGCAATGAAGCCGGCGTCGGCTCCGCGCCCAACGCGTCTGCTTCCGCAGATGTGAACCATCCTGCTGCCCAGGGCCTGGTGCAAGTTTTGTCTGTGTTCATCGATACGCTTCTTTTGTGCTCCGCAACCGCATTTATGTGTATGTGTTCCGGGATTGAGCCCACAGAAGCGCTCTCAGGCGCGCCGTATGTACAGGAAGCGCTGCAGAGTACGCTGGGGATGTTCGGGCCTCTCTTTATCACCGTATCCATGGTCCTGTTCGCGTTTACCACCCTGTTGGGAAATCTCTTTTATGTGGATCATGTTTTCAATTATATGTTCGGACATACGCCCGGCAAATGCTTTATGATCGTCTATCGGATCATCGCCTCGCTGGTGATCTTCGCGGGTGCCGGATTGAGCGCCGACCTTTTGTGGGATATCGCCGATGTGACTATGGGCTTCATGACCATCATCAATATGCCGGTGATCCTCCTTCTCGGCAAATACGCTCTGAAAGCCTTACAGGACTATGAGGAGCAGCTTCGCAGGAAGGACACTCCTTTCTTCTGTGCAAAAGAAATCGGGCTTCCCCACGATGTTGATTATTGGACATCAAAACCCTTGCGGTAATCAAGACATGGGGACATGGATCGGGGCGGTATCACACCGCCCGCTCCGCCCCCATCAGACGGCCTAACTGCTCCACGATCCCCGCGTTTCCATTGACGGAGATCTCGCCTACCTTCCCGCAGATCCGCTCCAGATACTCCAGTTCCTTCAGCTTATAGAGTGTCTGATTTTCCTCCATCAGCTTCGCCGTGTTGAGCAGCGACCTGGTGGATGCCACCTCTTCCCGCCTGGAGATCACATTTGCCTGGGCGGTCTTTTCCGCCACCAGCACGGAGTTCATGATCGCCCGGATCTCGCCTGGCAGGATGATGTCCTTGATCCCGGCCGTCAGGAAATGCACACAGAACATCCCCTCCCTGTCCTTTAACGCCTCATAGATCTCTGCGGAGATCCGCTCCTTAGCCTCCAGAATCTCATCCAGCTTATAATTCCCCACGATCTCCCGGATCGCAAGCTGCACCGCGGAGTACAGCTGCCCTTTCAGATCCGAGATGGCTGCGGCAAATTCTACGGCATCCCGGATCTTATAGATGCAGGAAACGTTCATCCTGATTCCGATCTTATCCTTCGTGAGGATCTCCTGCCCGACAATATCCAGTTCCCTCTGCTTCATGTCCAGCACCTTATAGGAAATGCTGTGCTTGTAATTCCAGAAACGGTAGATCCCCCTGGAAAGCGGCTTCTGCAAAACGTTGTCATAATACACCAGCCCGGTCTCCCCTTCCCCGACCTTTACCTCCGTATAGAGCTTTCCGGGAACCAGCGAAAGCATCTGCCTGGACACCTCGGGCCCCGTCATCGTTTCCGTCATCGGCACGATCCGGATCTCATGCTTGTCAAATACATTCCAGAAGGTATACTCCTTCCGGTTTGCATAGGAGGAAAGTTTTCCGTTTATGTAGAGAAATCCAATGGAGCCGTCCGGAATCTCCATGTGTACGGTGGCCTCCAGAAATGCAGGATCTCTCGAAAGAACCGGATAGGGAACGTCCATATAATCCACTTCCCCTGTCATCTCCTCAATCTCCACCCTGTAACCTGCTATTTTAGAAAAATGGTACGTCCCGGCGGTGATCATTTTCTGAAAGATCCCGTTCTTTAATACAAATCCTGCCTGATTATCCTGAATCATATACTTCATTGCTGTTTCCCTCCGATCTATTTTCATTCATTTCCATTTTATCAATACTTTTCTAGCAGCAGTTCACGGCCTGGCCGGCCGCAAATGGTAACCTTTTATCCCTCATCCTTCAGCCGGATGCGGAGGCATGGCTGCTGGTGCAGCGCCCCTTCCGCCCGGTCAGACATCTGCATGGCCGGATGGAATGCGGGCTGCAGCGCAGCACGGTTTGGCAGCAGTCCGGGAGGAAGGGCAGGCCCGCGCCCCGATATCCCCGCTGTGATCCTGTGATCCGCTGTCAGATCCTGCGGACCCGGAAGAACCGGTGAAATATCTTCTGCGGGCTGCTGTTCCCCCTTTCTTCTCAGGAACTGCCGCAAAATAATTCCAGCTGTGCGGTTGGAATTATTTTGCGGCAATTCCTTACTGCGGTATCCCCGTCCTGCTGGCAGCAGGCCAAACTGCATGGCAGCGGTTCGCGCTGCCGTGCCGGATTTCGGGATAAAAGCATTTTCCTGAGCGGATTCGAACCGCAGGCTTGATTGCCTTACCATCATGTTGTGTACTCTACCCACTGAGCTACCGTTTGCACGGAAGGGAGTCGAACCCTCGACACCACAAATCCTTCTTAACCTCCAGGTTAAGAATCTGCAGGAGCAATCCCTATTGCAAAAAAGCAATTTCCATGGGACTGCAGTCGTATCTGAGGCATTGCCGAACAGATACGGATTATATATGATATACCTAACAGCACGCTGCAGGCACCGCCGGGCAGGGAGTGTCTCCCGATACCCGCGCGATATAATTATATGAAATATATTCCAAAAGATCATTTCAAAAAAGTTGCGAACTTTCTGTGACCTGCTTGATTTTTCTGCCGTCTATAAAGTATACTGTTAATGCATCATGCGGCACGGCTGCTTGGCTTGCTGCTTCTCGGGAATAAAATTGGGAAAGTAGGAAACTCAATATGTTGAAAATATGGTATTACGGCGGGACCGAATATATGAATGACGCTCCTGCCTATTTTGATAACGTATATGAAGATGAATGGATTGAGGATGCTTTTGTCAAAGAGATGATTCAGGATGTTGACCATTCCGCTGTCATCAGCGCTCATATCATCGAGAGTCCTGTTTTAGGAGCAATTACGCCGAAAGATTTATCCGGCGGAGTATAGGTTCTGATCCTGATGCTGAAAGACGATTCGTTTGTATACAATTTGTCCAACTGCGGAAATAACTGCGCAAAATGGGTTTTAAAGATCGCCGAGTCAAAAGACCTGACCGTATATCTGCAGCACATCATCCGTTTTGAGGGTACATTTGAAATCCAGATTATGAATACAGGAAAAATCGTCCGCAATCCGACAGAGTATGTGGATGGGTTATTGGAAGCGGAGGCCATGCAGGATGAAGGGTAGTTATCATTTCAGGGTAAAAAGCAAAAAAGTACTGTTTGAATTTTCTATAAAAAGAAATATTACGATAATCAAAGGAGAAAGTGCCACCGGAAAAACAACGCTGCTCCATATGATGTATGAATATCTGAGGGTTGGGAGAGAATCCGGATATTCTGTAACCACAGATGCCGATTATTATGTGTATCTGCGCCGTGAAGTCGGACGTACCTGGGAAGAAGCATTATATCCATTAAAAGATACGATTATATTTATTGAAGAAAATAATCATTTTGTATTCTCGAAAGAATTTGCGGAATTTGTAAAAATCTCCGGAAATTATTTCGTACTGGTTAGTCGTTCCCCGCTGAAAATGCTGCCTTACAGTATCCATGAAATATATGAGATTGTAACTGATGGAAAGCATACAGATATAAAAGAATCTTACCATCAGCTAAAGGAATTATACAGCAATTATCCTGTTGCTGAGAATAATAAAATGGAAATCATCATCCAAAATCTCAGAGAGGAGCCCCCCGAAACATGTCCGACTTCCACGAACTGATAAAAAGTTTCCCAAAAACCAGGGACTACGTACGGGACTTCTTCGTCTACGGCTTCAAAACCAGAAACGATTTTAAGGAAAAGAGTCCCCGGACTTATGACAATGAGCGAAGGCGTCTGGAAAGCTGGCTTGCCCCTTACGTGCGCAAAGACTACGCCCCCGGCGGCTCCAGCATTTCCCTTGCCATTGACAGCAGCCTTCTGGACACTAACCCGCTGTTTCGAGTCTGGAAAACCAAAAGCTTCACAGACAACGATATCGTCCTTCACTTTCTGATACTGGATCTGCTTCAGGACGGCCGCCCCCACACTTTGGAAGAGATCACGGACAGCCTGCTCACGCAGTATGAAGCCCTCTTTGATATCCAGACTGTCCGCCGAAAATGCAATGCCTACGAAAAGGAGGGCCTGCTCGTAAAAACAAAATCCGGCAAAACCGTCCTGTTCTCCCTGGACAATTCCCTCGCCCGTTGGCTTGGCTCCAACAGACAGGTTCTGGACGCCTGTTCTTTTTTTCAGATGGCCGGCCATTTCGGGATCATCGGAAATGAACTCTCCCAGCAGTTTGACCATGAGAACCGCTCCTTCCGCGTGAAACACAGCTTCTTTGTACATACCCTGGAAGACGAAATTCTCCTGGAGCTTCTGAATGCGATGAACCAGCATAAAGCGGTACGCATGGATCTGAAAAGCTCCCGCCATGGAACCGTAAGCACTGCGGAATGCGTCCCTTTGCAGATCTTTATCAGCACCAGAAGCGGCCGCCGTTTCCTGTGCGGATATCTCTGCAGGAGCAGGCGTTTCTCCTGCTTTCGCCTGGATGCCCTCAAGCATGTGGCTCTGCTGGAAACCGCCGAAGATTACGGCCAGCTACTGGACAAACTGACCCAAAACCGCCCCAGCCTCTGGGGCGTATCCTTTCAGGGGGGAGGAGGCCGCCGGCTGGAAAGCCTGTCCATGATCCTCCAGGTGATTGAGCCCGGGGAAGGTTATATCGTTGACCGCCTGAAACGGGAAGGCCGGGGCGGCAGCGTTACAAAGGTCGGGGAACATGTCTATCGGTACGAGACCCATGCCTTTGACTGCAATGAAATGCTGCCCTGGGTCCGCACCTTTACAGGCCGTATCCTCTCGTTGGAATGCAGCAACAAGCTGGTCGAACAGCGATTTTACCACGATCTGCAGACCATGTATCGAATGTACGACATATAGGAGAACAGCACAAATGGAACTTTTTTCAGAAATTTACAGTTGTTATTATCAGGTTCTGCGGCATCTTTTGTCCGGTCAAAGCGCTCTTACCATACAGGATATCCGCAGCCGGATCTGCCGGGAAGGCTTCGAAGAAAGCCTCCTCTCCATCATTCCCAAAATCGAAGACGGAACCTGGAATCTGTTTCAAAAAAATGGCGGACTCTATCTGTCCAGACTCCGCACCGACTTTCTGACGCCCCTCTCCGCCCTGGAAAAATCTTATCTGAAAGCCCTCTTATTCGATCCCCGCATGGGATTATTCCTGGAACCGGAGCAGTTAAAAGACCTGCGTCACATGCTCTCCGACGTCCCTCCTCTCTGGCGGCCGGAACAGTTTTACTACTACGACCGTTTTTCAGACGGCGACCCTTACCAGGATGAACGCTATCGCCATTGTTTCCGAATATTGCTCCAGGCGCAGAAAAACCGGCAGTATGTGGATATCGATTACATTTCGCCAAGTGGAAACCGTCTGCACCACCAATATGTCCCCGCCCGGCTGGAATATTCCGTAAAAAATGACAAATTCCGCCTTCTGGCCCTGAATCCAGGAAAAAACGGAAGAATGAATCTGGAGCTTTTGAACCTTTCCCGGATTCAAAGCGTCCGGCCTGTGGAGAAAATACTTTCTTCCTGCATGGACCTGAATACGCTGATCCGCAATTCCTACTATAAAGAGCCTGTAACACTCCATATCGTCAACAGACGCAACGCTCTGGAACGGGCTATGCTGCATTTTGCCAACTATGAAAAAAATACCGCAAAAATAGATGAGGACACCTATAAATGCCTCATCTATTATAACCAGAGTATGGAAACGGAACTGCTGATCGAAGTCCTGTCCTTCGGCCCCATGCTAACCGTGATGGGGAATAAGAGGTTCCTCCGCAGCCTGAAAGCAAGGCTCCGGCGGCAGAGGGCATTAAGTATGCCCGTGATTTCGAGTTAAAGTTTTACTGCATTTTCTTTTGAAGAACAGCCTCCAGCCTGGCAAAATCACAGCATCTCCGTTTAAGAAGATTAAATATTTCTCAGTTCCGCAGATAACGATAATGCCTATGAATGGACGCTTTTCTTTAGAAATCTGTGGTGAAACCGACATAACATGTTCATCGGCTTTTGCTTAATCCCGAATGTATTTTATTTCAACCAAGTATAGATTCAGACGTTTTTGCTTCATATTTTTCTCCTATTTTAAAAGGCTGCGTATAAACGCAGCCTGAATGGTTTCCACTTTCGGTAGGACTCACCGCTTTTATCGCTTCCACTCACAGTAGGACTCACTGCTTTTATCGTTTCCACTTTATGGTAGGACTCACCACTTTTTACAGAAATGCGATATAATCGTATTTCTATATGATAAGCTCTCATAAAAAAACAATCAACGCCTATCACCTCTTATAGTATATAAAAAGGCTCACCGTATGTCAAGACATCATACAAAACTAAATCAATTATCACAATTAGAATAATATCTACGGTTCATTCACTCCCCCTTCCTCTCGTTCAAAAAGGCTGCGTATAAACGCAGCCCGAATGTATATCGCTTCATGACAGAATTTTTTTATTCTATGCTTTCCGCTTCTTTCTTCGCCTTATCCCTTGCAACCAGTCTTTCCCTGACTGCATCCATATATCCCGGCTTATCCAGGTCATACAGCATCAGCGGGATGATTCCAATAAGGAATACGATACCAGGCAGTAAGTTTGCCGCCAGATTGATACCGGTCTGTACATGCTCCGTAATGTCTCCGCCGCCTACATATCCGAACGCGCCCATAACTAACAGGAATGCAGAGTTTGCAATTGCGGTTGCGATCTTGATTGCAGTTCCCTGGAAAGAGAATGCCATGCCGTCATTTCTGTAACCATACTTGTCATCAAAATCATCAATAGCATCGACCATCATGCCGGCACCACAGGGACCTGCAATATATCCGGTTCCATAGATGACCATGCATAAAAAGTTGAACGGAATGCTCTTCGACGGCCCGAAGTACAACAGGATCAAAGCCGCGCCCTGAATAATCATAGAAATAACTGCCGTCTTCCGTCTGCCGAATTTTTCCAGGAACTTCGGCGCAAAAGGCATTACAATCGTACCTACTGCCATCTGCATCATCATAAATACAGAAATCAGGGCAAAATTTCCTACACAGTGCATATAGAAGAATACTGCTACAGAAATGCGTCCAAGAATACCAAACATATTAAAAAATGAATACATCATTGCGCAAAGCAGGTTCTTATTTCTGAACACCAGTTTCAGCCCCTCGCTGACCTTGCCCTGATCTTCCTTCTTTACCGTGATCTGCTCCTTAGATAATACAGCTACCGCCCAGAACATCGGCAGCGCGATAAGTGCCAGAAGCGCCGCTGCTCCCTGATACCCGGCAGCCTGATCGCCTTTTCCGATCCAGAGTACCAGATTCAGCACAAACAGATTCAGTACGATCTGTCCGATCGTCATACCCATCATCTGTGCCGCATTCAGCTTATTAATTTCTTTTGGGTCACGTGTCATAACGGTCGGCAGTGCTAAATATGGCACATTTGTCATAGTGTATGCCATTCCCAGGAAAATGTAGGTGACATAGGCATATACCAGTTTCGCAGTGCCCCCAAATCCCGGCACGGTAAATGTCAGAATTGTAAATACTACCAAAAACGGCGCCCCGACAAAAATGTATGGGCGGAAACGTCCCCACTTTGTATGAGTACGCTCCATCAGTGTTCCCATCATCGGGTCGTTGATACCATCCCAGATTTTTGCGATCAGCATCAGCATTGCAACCGCCCCTACACCAAGTCCGAAGACATCCGTATAGAAAATAGACAGGTATGTGCTGACCATGGTCCATGACAATTGGGATGCGAAGTTACCCAGTCCATATACAAAATAATTGACAAAAGTCAATGGCTTTGTGCCGTATTGGTTCAAATTTATGTTGCTCATAGTGCCCTCCATCTCATCTTTTCTTCTGAAAGATATTTGCTCCTTCTTCTCTCCGTATGTATTTCGTTCCCATTCTTACGCTGTTACATATTTTCATTCGTTTCCTCGAATTTCTCATATTTTTCCATCATCTTCGGCAGCGTCTCTTTATTCGCAATCAGCTTCGGCACGCAGACCTTGATCATGTTCTGGATCTCGTTATAATGCTCATAGATTCCAATATTTGTATTCCGCGCGCGGGCGATCTCCTGCTCGGACCACTCTACCTTCACCTTGTCTCCGTCCACAGACAGATCTCCCCAAATGCCGCAGATGGGGCATTCCACATGGGTAGTTCCGTTCATACTGAGGAGCGGGTTATGACATACCGGGCATACGCCTTCCTCTCCAACCCAGGTATTCACTTCCTCATATGGTTTTCCAAGTGATTCTGCTACCGCTTTGCCAAGCTCTGCGCACTTTTTCATCAGTTCCGGGTCAAACAGCGGATGACCGGTTCTGCCCTGGTCATAGGCATCCACATGACCTACACATTTCATGCAGAAGGAAAAGCTGAACAGATCCAGCATCGGAAGCCCCAGGGATACCCAGTTGTGAGTCTGCGCCCCGCCTACGGAAATATAGCCTGTATAGCGGTCTTTAAAATATCTCGGGTCAAGTTCCGGCTTGCCTGCTTCGATCCGTTTTTTGTTCTCCTCGATCAATGCAGCCCTGTCATGGGACGGTCCGAAACGGTCCACAAAATTCTTAAACTGTCCGACGATGCCCACCGCATAGACCGGCGCGCCGATGATGATCCCGTCCGCGTCCAGACATGCTTCCTCCAGGATATGATAATCATCCTTCATGCAGCAGTGGATCTCCGTCTCCCCTTTGTCGCGCAGGCGGCTGCAGTAGTCGCAGGCGCGGCAGTGTCCAATGTCCATACGCACGGTATTGATAAACTGCACCTCCGCTCCGGCTGCCTTTGCCGCAAACAGTGCTTCCTTCACCATCACGTCACTGCGCTGGTTCCTTCTTCCAAAGGAAATTCCTAATACTTTCATGTTCTACCTCCATCGTTCTTTTGTTTTATGAAGATAGTTTACATATTTTTTATAATTTCCGCTTCTCTGTCAGTCTCTTAATATGGTATCAATTTTGGTCTATTATTTTGTATACAAAAAAGCCGGGACAAAAAATATAGCATATTTTTTGTCCCGACTCAGAAAGCTTCTATATCTGTGCTATTTTCCTTTTGACCGATCCATAAGCAGAAACAGAATCCCCGAAAGAATCCCGGTCAGCAGATACAATTCCCGGATCGCCAATACAGACGACAAGCCTGCAAGCAAAAATGATCCCACCGGCAGAGACCCGCAGGCCAGCGCGTTAAATATCCCGCTGATCCTCCCCACAAACGCTTCCGGCACGCTGCTCACAAAGATCACCTGGACCGTAACCCCGATCACGGAATTTAGCATTCCAAAGGCAAACGCCGCAATAAAATAGCCAAGATATTTTCCCTCGTTGAAAGGAATCATCCCGATCGCGAGATAGCAAAAATACAGCGGCCCGATCAGGATTCCTCCCCGGATCAGAACCTGTTTTTCCGGGATTCTCCGGGAGATCACAGGCAAAAGCAGCGCCCCGGATATCATGCCCGCCGTAATCGCCGTCCCGCCCACTGACATCGCAAATACGTCCAGCCTCAGGTATTCGCTGATATAAGCAGCCTGCAGATTTTCGATGGGAAGCATACACAAATTCTGTACCACACAGATCACACATACCATCATTGCCAGCTTACTCGTTTTAAAATAGACGAACCCTTCTTTGAGCGCGGCGGCATACCCCTTCATCTGAAACCGCTGCCCTTCCCCACTCTCCTCATTCACCCTCAGCAATAAAAGCAGAAGCCCGGAAGCCAGAAAGGTCACCGCATCCACAAACAGGGCCCCGCCGATTCCAATCCACCCTATGATGATTCCGGCGCAGCCCATGCCGATCAGCTCGGACGTTCTCCGCACCCCCTGGTCCATGGAAATGGCCGCCTTATAATGCTCCTTCCTGAGGATTTTGGGCAGGATTGCAAGCCCATTTGGAATCCGCAGCGCTTCGATGGAGGAATTTATAAATGTCAAAACAAGCAGATGCCACGGCTCTAACACTCCCAGCAGCATACACACACCTGTGAAAAAGACCACAGCTCCCCGGGCAATGTCACAGATGACAATGACTCTCTTTTTGCGGAAATATTCCGTCAGCGCGCCTCCCAGCGGCTGAAACAGCACCGTCGGGACCATATTCACCCCAAGAATGACAGACAGCCACGCCGCCGAGCCTGTCAGTTGGTAGACCATCCAGCTATAGGCGATGGCATCCACAGAGTCCCCAAACCGGCTGATCATATTTGCCAGAATCATATACCGGAAATTTTTTTCGTTTTTTATGATATCCGTATAAGCACCCAGTTTCATACTCATCACCTGTTCTCAAACCACCGCTTCGAAAATAATCTTGTCCTTGATCCGAAGCCGTTCCACACCAACCTTCTTTTTCTTATTGAAATTAAAGCTGACAAGATATCCCGGCTTCGCATGGTAAAGATCCAGGTAGTCTGTAAGCTGTTCCTCTCCTCTTTTATTATATTCCTGTCCCCGCCAGAGTTTTAACTCTACAATATGCTGCTCCCCGCAGTAATCAATGATCAAATCCGCGCGCCGGTTTGTCCGTGTTTTTGCTTCAATATAGTAATTTCCTGTTCCGTTGATGATCGGTTTGATATACAGGAGGAACAGACATCGCCGCCATGCGGATTCCCAAATTGCCTGGTACGTATTCGATCACATTTCCCTGAAGAAGTAATTCCAGAAGCATCTGTTTCAGATCCGGATAATCAATCAGCTTGTTGTCCAGAGAATCAAACAATGTATTTTCTTCTGTCAGCAGCATACGGACAGCCGTCAAAAACCCTTCTTTCGTCCATACCTTATTTCTATCAAATTCATTTTCATCTCTATAAACTTTTTCATCCATTAATTTACAGATGCGTGACACAAGAAAGGGATAGCCTGACGTATAATCATAAATCAATCCCGCAATTTCCTGAATATTCATTCCTGTATGGTGATCTTCCTCATAATCAGCCAGCATTCCTGCAATCCCATGTTCTCTCAGACGCAGTTCTATATCAAAATCTGCCGCAACGTTCCACGGGCTGTTCATCCTATACTCTTCTACGAACTTATTTTTCAGGTTCTTTATATCATATACTCCTGCAAGGATCACTGACTGAAATATCGGCTTCTTTTCTCTTATAATATAATATAATACCCTCTCAACTGAGCCAAAAAATCAAGAAACACACGATATTTTGAAGCACTGTCTGCCTCGTCGATCATCAGTACAATCTTTTTTTCTGAGTGCCGGCACCACTTACTCAGGCAGCGAAACAGGGTCGATAGCCTGTCATTTTGTACAGATCCATCTGCCAAACCTTCCATCTGTCCCCGTATATCTGCGGAAATATCTTTTGCCGCAGCACCCCCTAAAATTTCCATACAAAAGTTTTCAGTAAAGTCTTTTTCTGTCTCAAAGTCCGCGGCACTGAACATCTGAAAATCCAGGCTGATTACAATATATTCTCTTTGTAAAAGCTGCTCCCCTCAAATTCTGTTATTTAATAGTCAATGTTAACAACTTAGTATGTGCTTGGAATAAATGCCATCGAAACGTGTGAAAGAATGAGTGGTTGGAACATACAACCTTAAAAAATCGCAGACTTCCCC
>NZ_JBQIKP010000035.1:0-51309 GCF_056796775.1 Schaedlerella sp. | reverse complement strand
CTATTCGGTGACCACCATATCTTAGCCGATATATATCAAGATATTGAATTTTAGAAGCATGCCAAAGTATTACTTTAAACGAAGTTCACGGATTCAGGTAACAGATATTTCTCTGCCATCAGTCAATATAGATAAGAGTGTTCTTTTTCGTGTGTTAGAAAATTTACTGCAAAATGCTATGAGATATATGAATGAGCAAATAGTTGTGGGAGTATATCAAAAAGACAATCTGTTTTTGATGTCTGTAAAAGATGACGGAAAAGGATTTTCCGAAGAAGATTTAAGACAGGCGACTAATATGTTTTATGGAAATGAGAAAGGAAATGAGCATTTTGGTATAGGACTTGGAGTATGCAGGCTGCTTTGTGAAAAGCATGGCGGTTTCTTAGAGATTGGTAATAATGATATTTCAGGGGCGTATGTAATCGCTGCTTTAGATATTTTGGGATAATGTTGGCGAAAATTTGTCTTTTGCGTATTAGAATCTCCTTACAGTAAAACGTAAGGAGGTTTTCTATTTATGGAAATTGTTATTGACAATCTCTCTAAGAGATATGGAAAAAAAGAAGCTATTAAAAATCTTTCTTTGAAAATTCCATCAGGTATGTATGGGCTGTTGGGAAGAAACGGTGCAGGAAAAACAAGTTTGACGCAGATATTGGCAGCGCTTTCTGTTCCAACAAATGGAGATATTTGGTTAAATGGTGTTTCAATTAAAGAAACAGCAAAAATCAGAGAAATGGTAGGGTATCTTCCACAGGATTTTTCTATGTATAGAAGTATGACAGTTTTGGGGGCAATGGATTATCTTGGTTTGTTATCAGACATTCCGAAAGAAATACGAAAAGAACGGATTGACGAGCTACTTGAAAAAGTGAATTTGAAAGATAATGCAAAAACTAAAATCAAGGCTCTTTCGGGAGGTATGAAACGGCGGCTGGGGATTGCGCAGGCACTTCTTCATAATCCCCAAATTCTTATTGTTGATGAGCCGACGGCAGGGCTTGACCCCGAAGAACGTATACGTTTCCGCAATTTATTGAGCGATTTTGCAGATGATAGAATTGTACTTTTATCAACGCATATTGCTTCAGACATTGAATCCATCTGCGATGGAGTTGCAGTATTGAATGATGGCAAGCTAATATTTCATGGAAGTACAGAAGAATTGATACGGCAGGCAGATGGAAAGGTATATCTTATTACGGCATCAAAGGAACTGGACAGGCACATCAAGGAGAAATACGTTTGTTTAAATATGAGCAATACTCGTACTGGTATACAATACAGAATATTATCCGATACCCCGCCCAAAGAAAAGGGAAAGATACAGTCCCCTACTTTGGAAGATGGGTATATGTATTTATTACATCAAATAGAGGGAGGTGTCCGTCCATGAAGTTATATTTAAGAGAATGTCGCGGAATAGCGAGTAGTCTTGTATATTTTCTTTTTATTGCGGTATTGGTTTTTAGTTGGTGGGGGGAGTTTCGCGGTGTGACGAAAACAGAGATTGACCGGGCAAATGGTAAGACACCTGCGAATGTCGGTTTTGACCGACCTCTGCTTACAGAGCCAACAAAAGAAGATAATTATTTTGGCATGAAAACTTCTGAGGATAATCCAGAAGATATTATGACGGGTGTGACCAGAGCTTTATTGATGGAATACAAAAATAATCTATACGCCACATATCCTTTGCCTGTAAGAAATTATAAAGCAGTTTCGCTGAGCAGTAAAGAGCAGGCACGTGTGCTTGAAATTCTATGTGAGGTAACAGGACTTACAGAAGAACAATTAAGTAATTTGCCGCAAGGTTATTTTCCTGCTGTCACAGGCACGATTATTTCAACTGACGCAGCAGATTTTGATGAAGATGGAAATCTGTATATGCAAAGCAGAGAGGATAACAAAACAAATGTCATTGAAGAAATGGATAAAACAAAAAAATTTATACCACAAGTCACATACGAGCGTTTTAAAGAATTGATGCGTGAAATGGAAACAATGATTGGAGAAGAAGATTCTCAGTATTCAACAGAAATGATGATTACCTATTTTGGTTTGTCGGAAATGGGCTATGAGGAAGCGCGTTCCGAGTATGACCAGACAATCAAGGGTGATAAAGTGACAGGGAGTTTTGCCCGGCTGTTCTGCGATTACATGGGGTTGTCTTTAGGATTGTATCCGATTTTTATTATTGTGTTTATGTGGTTAAAAGACCACTTGGAGAACATGACGGAGCTGCTTTATACCCGTAAAGTATCCTCTTTAAAGTTAGTTTTAACAAGATATTTGGCAGGCATTACAATGGTTTTTGTTCCAGTCATACTATTGAGCTTTGAATCTTTGATACCGCTTATATCTTTTGGGAGTGAACACGATATTTCCATTGATTATTTTTCTTATATCAAATACACCTTATGGTGGCTTCTGCCTACTATCATGATAGTTTCTGCAATAGGTTTATTTTTTACATTATTGACAGATTCACCGATTGCTATCCTGCTGCAATTTTTATGGTGGATAATTGACAAGGGTGCGACTGGGTTATCTGGAGATACAAAAAGTACCACTCTGATGATACGGCATAATACATTGCGGGGTTATGAACTGATAGAGGATAATTTTCATGCCATTTGTGTTAATAGGTTGTTAATGGCAGGCATCAGTATTTTACTTGTTATCTTGTCAGTATGGGTATTACAGCAGAAAAGGAAAGGAAAAATCAATGTGGCAAATATCTATGGTAAGGCTTTGGGGAATATTAAAAGCAAATTTTCGTTTATCCATACGAAATAACCTGTCGATTGCAATTTTATATTTGCTGATAATTCCTGTTCTGCGGAGCATTGAAAATTTGAATGAAATCTATTCGGCAGAATGTTTGGAGCAGTCAGTAATACTCATTGGAATATTACTAATCGTGCCGCTTCATGCAGCGGAACATGAAGCGGCAATACGGGACGTGGTATTTACTAGAAAAATACCGCAATGGATGGTATTACTCATACGAATGATTACAGCAATCGTAATGCTTGTGCTTTTGACGGGTATATTTGCAGAAATTATGATAGTGAAAAATTGCACATTTCCCTATATGAGTTATGTTGTGGGAACTGTAATAAGTGAGCTGGCTTTAGGAAGCGTTGGTTTTTTTGCGGCAGTGCTAAGTAATTCAGTTATAGCAGGTTATTTGGTATCAATAGGATATTTCCTGTTCAACTATCTTGGAAATATATCAGATACTAATATTTTTTGCCTGTTTTCTATGAGAACAGGTGATTTCATAACAAAGGTATGGCTTTTCGGAATTAGTGTATTAATGATAACAAATACCTTGATTTATGTGAAGAAAAAGAAAGTTTGTTAAATGATTCTTTTATCCACCGAATAAAAAAACGGTGATTTTGGAGGGAGGTTTCGCTGAAACGGTCCTAAGGGATACAGGCGATACCTTACCGAAGAAAGTCCGTATGTTCTGCGGGAACATGGATCTTTAACGGAAGGTATCCCCACCCTTTGTATGCCTGTCAGATTAGTGCTTTTTGGCAGCTGCTTACGATTTACTGCGTATTGCCGCGATGTATCGACCGGCACGTAAGCGCGGCATTACGAATCAGGATTACTGCTCCATCTGCCGCCCCAGAAAGCCCGCCGCGCTCATGGCGACCTTCTGCTCCGTCTCGCCCATCTTTTTCTTCTCATCCCGGTTCAAAAATACTACCGAACCAATCACGTCCCCTTCACACAGGATCGGACATACGGCTTCTTCCTGGTAGTCCACGTCTCCGTCCGCGATCCGGATGAATTTGTTGCTGTCTGCTTTTGCAAGGATATGCTCCCGCTGCTGGATCACCTTTTCCAGATCCTTGCTGATATATTTATCCTGAAGATCCTTCTTTCCATTTCCGGCTGCAGCCACGATCTGATCCGTGTCCGTGATGCACACCGTACAGTTCATGGTCTGCGCCAGGCTCTCCGAATATTGCTTCGCCAGAGCGCCGAGTTCTCCGATGGGAGAATATTTTTTCAGGATCACTTCCCCTTCCCGGTCGGTAAAGATCTCCAGAGGATCCCCTTCGCGGATGCGGAGTGTCCGGCGGATCTCCTTTGGAATCACAACTCTGCCAAGATCATCTATTCTGCGTACAATTCCTGTAGCCTTCATATTCTGTATTACCTCCATCTGCAAATTATGTCGTGATTCTATTATTTGTAAATGAAGGTATTTTATACCTGAATTAAAAATGAAAAAATGCATGAAGAAATCAGTATAGAAGACTTATTTTTTTATTGACTTTAATCTGGTAAACTGCTAATATAAGAAAGTGGTTGCTGGAGGACTGGTTTCTTGGGGCCGAAGCAAGTGCTCTGAGGCACAGCAACAGTTTAGATGAAAACGATACAATAAGGAGAAGATGAAAATGAAAAAGTTAATTACCATGATGTTGACGCTGGCAATGGTTTTTTCACTGGCGGCATGCGGCAATTCTGACAATTCCGGGGATTCCAATGGAGATACGGCAGACAGCCAGGCGGAAAGCCAGGAAAGTCAGGAAGAGGACAGCTCGGATGCTTCTGACGCAGACAGCGATCTGGCTTATGTGAAGGATAAGGGCACATTGGTTGTAGGGATCACGGAATTTGAGCCCATGGATTATAAGGATGAGAGCGGAGAATGGATCGGATTTGACGCGGACATGGCAAAAGCATTTGCCGAAAGCCTGGGTGTTGAGGTAGAATTTGTAGAGATCGACTGGGACAACAAGATCATGGAGCTGGACGGCAAGACGATTGACTGCGTATGGAACGGCATGACGCTCACCAGCGAGGTGACCAGCGCCATGGAATGCTCCAAAGCATACTGCAACAATGCGCAGATCGTGATCGTACCCTCTGATGTGGCGGACAAGTATCAGGATAAGGACAGCTTAAAGGATTTGACCTTTGCCGTGGAAGCAGGAAGCGCCGGTGAAGAGCAGGTCAGCGGGCTGGAACTGGAGTATACTGCTGTTAAGGCGCAGTCCGATGCGTTGATGGAAGTGGCTTCCGGCACATCGGACGCGGCTGTGATTGATTCCCTGATGGCGGCAGCCATGGTAGGAGAGGGAACCGGCTATGCGGACCTGACCTATACGGTAGGACTGAACAGTGAAGAATACGGCGTCGGCTTCCGGAAAGGCTCCGACCTTGCGGCTGCCCTCAATGACTTCTTCACAGAGAGCTACGGGGACGGCAGTATGATGGAGATTGCCGAAAAATATGGAGTGGATGCTGCCATTGTAGAGCAGTCCTGAGAAAAATTCTAGCTGTACGGTTGGAAAAAATTAGGAGAGAGCGGCAGTCCGTTCTCTCTTTTTGAGATTCCGAAGAACGCGGATCAATCAGCCGGGGGGGACAGTTCTGCGGCTAGGAATCCAATCATGAATCAAAGAGAAAGCAGGATACATACATGGAATTGATTTTAGAACAGATGCCGATCGTCATACGTGCCCTGAACGTCGGCTTTATACAGACCCTGAAGCTGTTTTTTGTGACTCTGATCGGCGCGTTTCCGCTTGGCCTGGTGATTGCTTTCGGCTCTATGTCCAGGTTTAAGCCGCTGAGTTTTATCACCAAGATCCTGGTCTGGATCATCCGGGGGACTCCGCTGATGATCCAGCTGCTGATCATCTATTATTTTCCAGGTCTGGTGTTGCACACCCCCATCTGGGGCGGCGGCGAGGGCGGAAGGTTTCTGGCGGCGTCGGTGTCCTTTATCCTCAATTATGCCTGCTATTTTTCAGAGATCTACCGGGGCGGCATCCAGGGCGTTCCCGTGGGACAGGAGGAAGCGGGCCTGGTGCTGGGAATGACCAGGAGCCAGATCTTTTTCAAGATCACGCTGCTGCAGATGATCAAACGGATCGTTCCGCCCATCTCCAACGAGATCATTACGCTGGTCAAGGATACATCCCTTGCGCGGATCATCGCGCTGCAGGAGATCATCTGGGCGGGCCAGGCTTTCATGAAGGGATCTCAGGGAATTTCCGGCGCCATCTGGCCCCTGTTTTTTACAGCGGTGTATTATCTGATCTGGAACGGGATCCTGACCATGCTGCTGGGACGGCTGGAAAAGAAGCTGGATTATTTCAGATAGGGGAGGAGAGAGACGATGCCGATTTTAGAAGTAGAACATATTTGCAAATCCTTTGAGCGCACGGAGGTACTCAGAGACATCAGCTTTTCCCTGGAAAAAGGACAGGTGGTTTCCATCATCGGTTCCTCGGGAAGCGGGAAGACCACGCTGCTTCGGTGCCTGAACTTCCTTGAGAGGCCGGACAAGGGGGTGCTGCGTGTCAATGGAGAGGTTTTATTTGACGCGGGCGATGCCTTTACCATGCAGGAATTGGAGATCCGCAGGAAACGGCTCCATTTCGGACTGGTGTTCCAGTCCTTCAACCTGTTCCCCCAGTATACGGCCATGGAAAATGTTATGCTGGCGAAGGAATTGCTGGCAAAGGAGCAGCCGGATTATAAGGCGAAAAAAAAGGAGATCCACGAGGAGATCGCGGGACAGGCAGAAACCCTGCTGGATCAGATGGGCCTTTCCGACCGGAAGAACAATTATCCCCATCAGCTTTCAGGAGGCCAGTGCCAGCGTGTGGCGATCGCCCGGGCGCTTGCCCTGCAGCCGGATATCCTCTGTTTCGACGAACCTACCTCGGCCCTGGATCCGGAGCTGACGGGAGAGGTCCTGAGAGTCATCCGGGAGCTGGCGGATCAGAATACCACAATGATTATCGTTACCCATGAGATGGCATTCGCCCGGGATGTGGCGAACCAGGTGATCTTTATGGACGATGGGATCATCCTGGAGCAGGGGGATCCCCGGCAGGTGTTTGAACATCCGAAGGAGGAGCGGACACGGCAGTTTTTATCAAGATTTACACAGGGATGATGGTCAGGAACCACAGGTATACAGCCGGGACACCTTGCTTGTCTATGGCATTTACCTGTAGTTCCTGACCGCTTTTTTATGAGAGCATATGCGGAAAGGCTGCGGAGGCAGATTTGTGGAGGTTAACAAGTGACATGCAGCTTTCATAGATGGAAATTGTTTTGCGGCAGGTTTTCCGTATTGATTTTCATGAGGGCATGTATTATAATCGTGGAGATGAAACAGGTCCTTATGCCTGTGAATGCGCAACAGGATGCACGGACCAGGAGTGAACGATATACTGTGCGCCAGATTTCATCGGCCGTGAGTATAACTACAAGGTTTCTAAAGAAAAGGAGTTCATTCATGAGTGAATTTGAAAAAATATCCACCGGCCTGGGGGAAGAGTGTGGGGTATTCGGAGCCTATGATATGGAGGGAGGCGATGTGGCCGCTTCGGTGTATTACGGGCTGTTTGCGCTGCAGCACCGGGGGCAGGAGAGCTGCGGGATCGCGGTGACCGATACCTTCGGACAGCGTAAGGTCCTGTCAAAGAAGGGACTCGGACATGTGGACGACGTGTTCGACGAGGAAGCCCTGAAAGCACTTAAGGGCAACTTAGGAGTGGGCCATGTGCGGTATTCCACGGCCGGCGGAACCCGGGTGGAAAACGCGCAGCCTCTTGTCATCAATTATGTAAAAGGAACCCTTGCGATCGCCCACAATGGAAATCTGGTCAATGCCGTGGAGCTTCGGAGGGAGCTGGAATATACGGGCGCTATTTTCCAGACCACCATTGATTCCGAAGTGATCGCCTACCATATTGCAAGGGAACGGCTGAATGTGAAAAAGGCGGAGGACGCGGTCAAGAATGCCATGAAGAAGATCGAGGGCGCCTATGCGCTGGTGGTCAGCAGCCCGCGGAAGATGATCGGGGCACGGGATCCGAGAGGCTTAAGGCCCCTTTGCATCGGAAAGCGGGACCGCACCTGGTTTCTGGCATCCGAGAGCTGCGCTATTGCGGCCATCGGGGCAGAGTTCGTGCGGGATGTACTGCCGGGGGAGATCGTCAGCTTTACGAAGGACGGCGTGATCTCCGATATGAGTATGGCAGTGCCGCCTGAGAAGCAGACAAGATGTATCTTTGAATATATTTATTTCGCGCGGACAGACAGCACGCTGGACGGGGTGAATGTCTATCATTCCCGGATCCTGGCGGGGAAGGCGCTGGCCGAATCCTATCCGGTGGAGGCGGACCTGGTGGTGGGCGTGCCGGATTCCGGACTGGTGGCGGCCAAGGGGTATTCGGAGCATTCCGGGATTCCCTACGGGATGGCATTTCACAAAAACAGCTATGTGGGCCGGACCTTTATCAAGCCGAAGCAGAGCGACCGGGAGTCCAGTGTGAAGATCAAGCTGAATGTGATCCCGGAGGTGGTCCGGGGAAAACGGATCGTGATGGTGGATGATTCCATTGTCCGGGGGACCACCTGCGCCAATATCATTAAGATGCTGAAAAAGGCGGGCGCAGTGGAAGTCCATGTGCGGATCAGTTCGCCTCCCTTTTTGTACCCCTGCTATTTCGGAACGGATGTGCCGTCCAATGAGCAGCTTATCGCCCATTCCCATACGACGGAGCAGATCCGGGAGATGATCGGGGCGGATTCTTTAGGATATATGGAGGTCGAGAAGCTGAAAACGATGGTCGGGGAGCTGGGATACTGCGATGCCTGCTTTACCGGGCACTATCCCATGAAGGTGCCGGACCACGATATCAGCCACGCATTCGAGTAACAGGGAGGATCGCCGGATAAGCATGCATACAGGTTCTGTCCGGCAATCCATTTGCCGCGTGGATTAGTTACAAAATTGAAGGAGGATAATAACATGAGTACGGATCGTTATGTAAGCCCGCTTTCCGAGCGGTATGCCAGCAAGGAGATGCAGTACATTTTTTCACCGGACAAAAAGTTCCGGACATGGAGGAGGCTGTGGATCGCCCTTGCTGAGACGGAAAAAGAGCTGGGGCTCCCGATCACGGAGGAGCAGATCGAGGAACTGAAAGCCCATGCGGAGGATATCAACTATGATGTGGCCAGGGAGCGGGAGAAAATCGTCCGTCATGATGTGATGTCCCATGTCTATGCCTATGGGGTGCAGTGTCCGAAGGCCAAGGGGATCATCCACTTAGGCGCAACCTCCTGCTATGTGGGAGACAATACGGATATCATCGTGATGGCGGAAGCCTTAAAGCTGGCGCGTAAAAAGCTGGTCAATGTGATTGCGGAGCTGGCAAAATTTGCGGATGCGCAGAAGGCCCAGCCCACCCTGGCATTTACTCATTTCCAGCCGGCCCAGCCCACCACCGTGGGAAAACGGGCTACCCTCTGGATGCAGGAATTTGAGATGGACTTAGAAGACCTGGATCATGTGCTGGGCAGCTTAAAGCTGCTGGGCAGCAAGGGGACCACCGGGACGCAGGCCAGTTTCCTGGAGCTGTTCGACGGAGACCAGGAGACCATCGACAGGATTGATCCGATGATCGCGGAGAAAATGGGATTTGCGGCATGCTATCCGGTATCCGGGCAGACCTATTCCAGAAAGACCGATACCAGGGTCCTGAATGTACTGGCCGGGATCGCTGCCAGCGCCCACAAGCTTTCCAACGACATCCGGCTTCTGCAGCATTTAAAAGAAGTGGAAGAGCCTTTTGAAAAGACCCAGATCGGTTCCTCGGCAATGGCCTATAAGCGGAATCCCATGCGCAGCGAACGGATCGCTTCCCTGTCCCGGTATGTGATGATCGACGCGCTGAATCCGGCCATTACCTCCGCGACACAGTGGTTTGAGCGGACACTGGATGATTCGGCGAACAAGCGGCTGAGCGTGCCGGAGGGCTTTCTGGCCATCGACGGGATCCTGGATCTGTGCCTGAATGTGGTGGACGGCCTTGTGGTCTATCCAAAGGTGATTGAGAAGCGTCTGATGTCGGAGCTGCCGTTCATGGCAACGGAAAACATCATGATGGACGCGGTGAAGGCAGGCGGCGACAGGCAGGAGCTTCATGAGCGGATCCGGGAGCTTTCCATGGAAGCAGGAAAAAATGTAAAAGAGCGGGGAATGGACAACAACCTCCTGGAGCTGATCGCGGAGGATCCGGCCTTCAACCTGAGCCTGGAGGAACTGGAAAAGACCATGGATCCGGCGAAATATGTGGGACGCGCAAGGGAGCAGGTAGATGCCTATCTGGAAAAGGTGATCCGCCCCCTTCTCGAAAAAAATAAAGAACTTCTCGGCGTCAAGGCAGAGATTCATGTATAAAAGATTGGAGAGATAAGAAATGAAAAAAGTAAGGACAAGATTTGCGCCCAGCCCTACAGGAAGAATGCATGTAGGGAATCTGAGGACTGCGCTGTATGCCTATCTGATCGCAAAGCATGAAGGCGGGGATTTTATCCTCCGGATTGAAGACACCGACCAGGAGCGGTTTGTGGAAGGGGCACTGGAGATCATCTACCGGACTCTGGAAAAGACAGGACTGATCCATGACGAAGGTCCGGACAGGGACGGCGGCGTGGGCCCCTATGTGCAGAGTGAACGCCAGGCTTCCGGCCTGTATCTGAAATATGCGAAGCAGCTGGTAGAGCAGGGGGATGCCTATTACTGCTTCTGCGACAAGGAGCGGCTGGATTCCCTGCGAACCTCGGTTTCAGCGGACGGAACGGACATCGTGGTGTATGACAAGCACTGCCTGGGATTGAAGAAGGAAGAAGTAGAGGCTAATCTGGCGGCAGGAAAGCCCTGGGTCATTCGCCTCAATGTGCCTAATGAGGGCGAGACTACGTTCCACGATGAAATTTATGGGGATATCACGGTGCCCAACCAGGAGCTGGACGATATGATCCTGATCAAGTCGGATGGCTATCCGACCTATAATTTTGCCAATGTGATCGACGACCATCTGATGGGCATCACCCATGTGGTGCGGGGCAATGAATACCTGTCCTCCGCGCCCAAGTACAACCGGCTGTATGAAGCCTTCGGCTGGGAGGTGCCGGTGTATGTGCACTGCCCGCTGATCACCGATGAGGAGCACAAGAAGCTGAGCAAGCGGTGCGGACATTCCTCCTATGAGGATCTGATCGACCAGGGCTTTGTATCCGAGGCGGTGGTCAATTATGTAGCGCTTCTGGGCTGGTGTCCCTCCGACAACCGGGAGATCTTCACACTCCAGGAGCTGGTGGAGGCATTTGACTATACCCATATGAGCAAATCGCCGGCCGTATTTGACACGGTGAAGCTGAAATGGATGAACGGGGAATATCTCAAAGCCATGGATGAGGAACGATTTTTCGAACTGGCGAACCCTTATATCCGGGAAGTGGTTTCCAAAGATTTTGACCTGAAAAAGATTGCGGCGCTGGTAAAGACCCGAATTGAAATCTTTCCGGATATAAGGGAGCAGATCGACTTCTTTGAGGAAGTTCCGGAATATGATACTGCGATGTATACGCATAAGAAGATGAAATCCACACCGGAGACTTCGCTCACGGTGTTGAAGGAGCTGCTTCCGGTACTGGAAGCGCAGGAGGATTACAGCAACGACGCGCTGTTTGAGACCTTGAAAGGATACGTGGCGGAGAAGGGCGTGAAGATCGGCTATGTGATGTGGCCCATCCGCACCGCGGTTTCCGGAAAACAGAACACCCCCGGGGGCGCCACGGAGATTATGGAGGTCCTGGGAAAAGAGGAATCCTTAAAGCGGATCCGGGAAGCGGTCCGGAAACTGGAGGCAGGAGTTTAATTTGAATCAGGCACAAAAGCGGGCGGCAGCCCACACGGAGGGTCCGTGCCTTGTGCTGGCGGGACCGGGTTCGGGGAAGACCCTGACCATTGTAAACAGAATAAAGTACCTGATAGAGGAGCGGAGAGTAAGACCAGAAGAAATTCTGGTCATTACTTTTACAAAATATGCGGCCGAGGAGATGAAGCTTAGGCTGCAGGCCCTGATGGAAGGAAGAAGGCTTCCGGTGACGATGGGGACCTTTCACGGGATCTATTATGGAATCCTGAAATGGGCGTACCGTCTGGGGCCTCACAATATCCTCTCCGAGGAGGAGAAGTATGGGATGCTCCGGCAGATCGTGAGCCGGCAGGAAGCGGAGGTTTTTGACGAGGAGGATTTTCTGCAGGGGATCGTCACGGAGATCGGGACAGTCAAAAACCAAAGGGCGGACCTGGAGGAATACCAGGCAAAGCACTGTCCGGCAGAGACCTTCCGGTGTATTTACCGAGAATATGAAACTATGCGTAAGGAAGCCAAAAAAATAGACTTTGATGATATGCTGGTTTTATGTTATGATTTATTCAGACGGCGTCCGGATGTGCTGAAGCTTTGGCAGGAAAAGTTCCGGTATATCCTGGTGGATGAATTTCAGGATATCAACCAGGTGCAGTATGATGTGATCCGGATGCTGGCAGCACCGGAGCACAATCTGTTCGTGGTGGGAGACGACGACCAGTCCATCTACGGCTTCCGGGGAGCGGATGTGAAGCTGATGTTCCGGTTTTTAAAGGATTATCCCGGTGCAGAGCGGATGCTTTTAGACAGGAATTACCGTTCCACGGCCAATATCGTCCGACATGCGCTGCAGGTCATTGAGAACAACGAAGTCCGGTTCGAGAAGCAGATTCGGACGCAGAAGCCGGCGGGGAGTGCGCTGCATATCCAGGAGACGCTGGATTCTGAGGATGAAAGCGCCTATGTGGTGTTAGAGATCCGGCAGAGGATGGAGGCCGGGATCCCTCCGGAGCAGATCGCCGTGCTCTTCCGGGTGCATACGGACGCTCGGGCGCTGGCCGGGCAGCTGGTGAAGCACAGGATTCCCTTTTATATGCGGGAGTCCATGCCGGACCTTTACCAGCATTTTATCGCCAAAGATATCCGGGCCTATCTGCGTCTGGCAGGAGGCGGCCGGGACCGGGCGGATCTTCTGCAGGTCATGAATCGGCCGGTCCGTTATCTGAGCCGGGCCTCCGTGTCCGGGAGCCGGATCGTGCCCTTTGAAGAGCTGCGGAAGTTCTATTGCGATAAGGACTGGATGCAAGACCGGATCGACCAGTTTGAGTGGGACCTGAAAATGATGGAGAAGATGGCGCCTTATGCCGCGATCCAATACATCAGGAAAAAGGTCGGTTATGATGATTATCTCCGTGAATACGCAGAGACAAAGGGGCAGCAGCCGGCAGAATATTTTGACATGCTGGGAGAGCTGGAGGAGTCCGCAAAGCCCTTTGGGACGGCAGAAGAATGGTTCACCCATATGGCGGAATATACAGAAGCCCTGAAGAAGCAGAAGCAAAAGAAGCGGGAGGCCGGGACAGGCGTCCGCCTGATGACCATGCACGCGTCGAAGGGACTGGAATTTGACACCGTATTCATCATCCAGGCCAATGAGGGACGGATCCCTTACAAGCGGGCCGTGCAGGAGCATGGGACGGAGGAAGAACGGAGGCTGTTCTACGTAGCCATGACCCGGGCCAAGGAGGTGCTCAAGATCAGCTATGTGACCGTGAAAAACGGAAAAGAAGCGCAGCCCTCCCGCTTTGTGGAAGAACTGCATCCGAAAAAGAAAGAGACGCAGGGAGGAACAAATAAATCAGGCTTCTATTGACAAACCTGCAAAACACGTTAGAATAAAGATAGTGTAATAGGGTATAAGATATAGAATGCGGAAATTGTATGTATTCAAAATCGGTTGAATGAGGTATGTTATGAAACAAAAAGTATTCCGTGTGTTTTTTTCACTGCTTCTGGTCTGCTTCATGCTGGCTGGATGTAAGAAAAGTGTAGGGACGCCGGAGGACAATGCGGTGATGGAGGAAGATCCGGAGGAGGAAGAGGAGGATACGGGATACGTATTCGGATACAGCTGCATTGACATGGATAATCCTTACTTTGATACGCTGCGGCGTTCCCTTGAAAATACATTAGGAGAAAGTGAATACCAGCTGATCTCCAAGAATCCGGGATCGGATGCCCGGGTGCAGAACGAACAGCTTTTCGAGCTGATCGAGATGGAGGTGGACGCGGTATTTCTGTGTCCGGTGAACTGGGAGCTGGTCACACCGGCGTTGGAAGCTCTGCAGGAGGCAGGGATTCCAGTGGTCAATATCGATACGCAGGTGAAGGAGGAGAGCCTGACGAAGGCTTATGTGGGATCGGACAACCGAAATGCCGGGTATGTCTGCGGGGAAGATCTGAAAAAGCGCTGTCCGGACGGCGGGAAGCTTTTGCTTCTGGAATGTCCCTCCATGAATTCCATCAATGAACGGATCACCGGATTCGAACAGGCTATCGCAAATGCCGGTTTCGAAGTCCTGGACCGGGCAGACGTAAACGGAGAGAAGGAAAAAGCAAAAGAAGTGATGGAAGGCTTCCTGGAAAAATATCCGAAGATTGACGCGGTGATGTGCGGAAATGACCGTGCTGCGCTGGGTGCGCTGGAGGCGATCAGAGAATCCGGCCGGGATGGCATCCGGATCTATGGTGTGGACGGCTCGCCGGAGGTAAAGCAGGAGATCGCGAAAACAGACAGCCCGATGACGGCAACGGGCGCGCAGTCGCCGATTCGGATCGGAAAAGAGGCGGCAGAGATTGGAATTGCAATTTTAGACGGGGAAAATTTTGAAACAACCACTTATGAAGATACATTTCTCATTGACAAGGGAAACGTAGAGATGTACGGAACAGACGGCTGGCAGTAGGAAGGACTTACAGGAGGAAGAGCATATGAAGAAAGTGGAAGGGTACCCGCAGCCACTTGGGGTGAAGATAAAGCAGGACAAGGTGAACTTTGCGGTTTCCGTACCATCGGGAAAGAAATGTGAGCTTCTGCTCTATCGCGCAGGAAAGACAGAACCGGCTGTCGTTTATGAGATGCCGGAGGAGGAAGGTCTGGGGGAGATCCGCTTTCTGGCAGTAGAAGGACTGGATGTGCAGAAATATGAATATAACTTCCGGATAGATGGCAAAGTCATTCTGGATCCCTTTGTACGGGAGCTGGCCAGGACGAGAAGGTTCGGTGAGATGCCGGATGCGGATCTGCACCGGGTGCGGGGGCGTTTTCCCACTGCTTCCTATGACTGGGAGGGCGATCATATCTTAAAGCTTCCGTTCGAGGAGGTGATCGCATACAGCCTCCATGTCCGCGGATTTACCAAGCATTCTTCCTCCGGGGTAAAACAGAAGGGAACCTTTGCCGGGATCATAGAGAGGCTTCCCTATCTGACGGAGCTGGGGATCAATCAGATTCAATGCATGCCCATCTATGAGTTTGACGAAGCATTCGGAAGCCGTCTGAATTACTGGGGATATGGCGGAGGCTATTACTTTGCGCCCAAAGCGGCCTACAGCGGGTCTGGTCATGCCGCGTCCGAATTAAAGGACATGGTAAAATGCTGCCACAGGGCCGGGATAGAAGTGGTGCTGGAGATGCCTTTTGAACAGGGCATCCAGACGCAGACCGCCATCGAATGCCTGAAATACTACATGCTGGAATACCACATTGACGGATTTGTGATCAATCCGTATCATGTTTCATGGGACTGTCTGACCCGGGATCCGCTCCTGAAAGGGACCAAGATCATGCAGAAGGATGACGGATTTCAGAATACCATGCGCCGGTTCCTCAAAGGGGACGAGGACATGGTGAACCCGGTGATCGGCGCGCTTTGCCTGAATACCAATTCCAACGGCAAATGCAATTATATCACGACCCATACCGGATTTACCCTGAATGACCTGGTGTCCTATGAGGCGAAGCACAACGAGGCCAACGGGGAACGGAATCTGGACGGGCCCAATTATAACTACAGCTGGAACTGCGGCGCGGAGGGACCCAGCAGAAAGCGCTATATCAAGAATCTGAGGAAAAGACAGATCCGAAACGCGTTTCTTCTGCTGCTCACGGCACAGGGGACGCCCTGTCTTCTCGCGGGGGATGAATTCTGGAATACCCAGAAGGGAAACAACAATGTATACTGCCAGGACAACGAAACGGCCTGGCTGGACTGGGGCAGGCTGAAACGGGACGACAGCCTTTTCCAATATGTGAAAAGCTTGATCACGTTTCGTAAGGCTCATCCGGCCCTTCATCAGAGATTTCCGCTGTCCGGAACAGACCGCAGCGGCTGCGGGCTGCCGGATGTGTCCTACCATGGGGAAAATGCATGGCAGGCACCGGTGGAGGTGCACAGTCGGCAGCTGGGCGTGCTCTACTGCGCGGCCGGGGAGCAGGAGGATCTTTGTTTTATTGCCTACAATATGCACTGGCTGAAGCATTCCTTCGCACTGCCCGCATTGCCGAAGGATCTGGAGTGGTACCGGGTGATCGAGACGGAGAAGGGGGCGCTGGAAGAGAAGGAAGAGGATCCGAAGCGGATTGAGCTGCAGGCACGCAGCGTTGCGGTCCTGATGGGAAAGAAGAGGAACCGCGCGTCATGCGTGACCGGTTCCGGGACAGATACTGAGTGTTTACAGCAAAGAGGGTGAGTTGGATATGATAATAAAGGCTGCGGAACATTTCCGTACGATCACAAAGCATAAGATGCTGGTCATGAAGGAGTGCTTTCAGGTGGGGCTTTACCTGCAGGGACTGCTCCATGACCTGTCAAAATATACGTGGACGGAGTTCCGGGTGGGATGCCGGTTCTATCAGGGGACCCAGAGTCCCAATAACGCGGAGAGAAAGGCAAAGGGCTATTCTTCCGCCTGGCTGCATCACAAAGGGCGCAACAAGCACCATTATGAATACTGGGTCGATTATGGGATTGACGGAAGGAAGTGCCTGATCGGAATGAAAATGCCGGTCCGATATGTGGTGGAGATGTTCCTGGACCGGATCGCGGCCAGCAAGGTGTATAAAGGGAGCGCGTATCAGGATTCGGATCCGCTGGACTATTTTCAGAAGGGCGGCACCGCGGATTATGTGATGCATGAAGACACCAAGCGGCTGCTCACCACGCTTTTGGTCATGCTTTCTCAAAAGGGGGAGGAAGAGACCTTCCGGTACATCCGGGAGAAGGTGCTTAGACGAAAGCACAGAAGAACGATGCGCGGGCTGTTCAGAGCCGGAAGCGTGTTTCGGATACACAGGAGATATATACAGGTATGAAAGATCAGAAAAACATAATCTCTGAATTATTGGACTGGACAAAGACGATCATCATTGCCCTTGCGGTCGGATTTGTAGCCAGCAAGGTGCTGATCACCAGCGCCCAGGTTCCCACCGGTTCCATGGAAGATACCGTTATGGCCGGAAGCAGGCTTCTCATCAACCGTGTGGCATATGCTGTGTCGGAACCGAAACGGGGGGATATCATTGCGTTTTATTTTCCGGATGACGAAGAAACGGTCTATCTGAAACGGATCATTGCGCTGCCGGGTGAGACGGTGGAAGGAAGGGACGGAAAGGTCTGTGTAGATGGAGAGCCGTTGGAGGAAGATTATATAACAGAGAAGATCGACAGTGATTTCGGTCCCTTTTATGTACCCGCGGATATGTATTTTGTGATGGGGGACAATCGGAATGATTCCTGGGATTCCCGATTTTGGGAGCATAAGTTCGTAGCAAAAAAGAAGATCATCGGCAAAGCGGAGATGGAGTATTTTCCGAAGATTAAGCTGCTGTTTTAGGCAGGATACCCGCGTCCCCCGGCCGGAAGGCGAACCGAAACGAGGCAACGAGAAAAGATACAAAGGAGGACATTGGCATGGCAAAGTATGTAATGGCTCTGGATTCAGGTACGACGAGCAACCGCTGTATCCTGTTTAATGAAAAGGGCGAGATGTGCAGCGTGGCGCAGAAGGAGTTTACACAGCATTTTCCCAAACCCGGATGGGTGGAGCATGAGCCCGGGGAGATCTGGTCTACCCAGCTTGCGGTGGCCAGGGAGGCGATGACGAAGATCGGGGCTTCTGCGGAGGATATCTCTGCCATCGGGATTACGAATCAGCGGGAGACCACGATCGTGTGGGATAAAAATACGGGGCAGCCTGTGTATCCGGCCATTGTCTGGCAGTGCCGGAGGACCTCGGAATACTGCGACAGCTTGAAGGAGAAGGGGCTGACGGAGAAGTTCCGGGAGAAGACAGGGCTGGTGATCGACGCATATTTTTCAGGGACAAAGGTAAAATGGATCCTGGATCATGTGGAAGGGGCCAGGGAGCGCGCCGAGAAGGGGACTCTGCTTTTCGGGACCGTGGAGACATGGCTGATCTGGAAGCTCACCAGGGGAGCGGTACATGTGACGGACTACAGCAACGCGTCCAGGACGATGCTGTTCAACATCCATACGCTGGAATGGGACGATGAGATTCTGGAAGAGCTGGACATTCCGAAGAGCATGCTGCCCCAGGCCAGGGCGTCCAGCGAGATCTACGGGGAGACCGACCCCAGCTTTTTCGGAGGCCGTATTCCCATTGCGGGGGCGGCGGGAGACCAGCAGGCGGCCTTGTTCGGCCAGGCCTGTTTTGAGCAGGGAGACGCAAAGAATACATACGGGACTGGATGCTTCCTGCTGATGAATACGGGCAGTCAGCCTGTGCTTTCCAAGAACGGGCTTGTCACGACCATTGCCTGGGGCATGGACGGCAAGGTGACCTATGCTCTGGAGGGTTCTATCTTTGTGGCCGGCGCTGCGCTGCAGTGGCTGCGGGATGAGCTCCGGCTGATCGATTCGGCCGCGGACAGTGAATATTTTGCCCAGAGGGTGAAGGACACCAACGGCTGCTATGTGGTGCCGGCCTTTACCGGGCTGGGAGCGCCCTATTGGGATCAGTACGCCAGGGGTACCATTGTGGGGCTGACCCGGGGCGTGAACAAATACCATATCATCCGGGCAACGCTGGAATCCCTGGCATATCAGGTGAACGACGTATTGGAAGCGATGAAGGCGGATTCGGGAATGAACCTGTCGTCTCTGCGGGTGGACGGCGGCGCCAGCGCCAATAATTTCCTGATGCAGACCCAGGCGGATTTCAGCAACGCGCCGGTGAACCGCCCAAGATGCGTGGAGACCACCGCGATGGGAGCGGCTTATCTTGCAGGACTTGCTGTGGGCTACTGGAAGGATATTGAGGATGTGAAGCAAAACTGGGGCATCGACAAGATCTTTGTTCCGGCAATCGAGCCTGAGAAGCGGGAGAAAATGCTTAAGGGCTGGAAGCGTGCTGTAACGTGCTCTTACGGCTGGGCTAAGGAGGAATGACCATTCGAAAGCCCATGAATGTTTGAAATGATGTCATATGCGGATGACTGTCCGGACCCTGGGGGGGACGGACAGTCATCCTTTGCGGGAGAGGGAACATGTTTGGTTATATTACGATTTGCGAACCGGAACTCAAGGTGAAGGATCTGCGGAGATACCGGGCGCATTACTGTGGTTTGTGCAGGTCATTGAAGGAGAGGTACGGGAGCATGGGGCAGATGACCCTGAGCTATGATATGACATTTATTGTCGTACTTTTGACTTCGCTGTATGAATCCGCGCTGAAAGAGTCGGCTGGCAGGTGCAAGACGCACCCCATAAAAAAACAGCAGATGCTGCAGAGTGAGATCACGGAATACGCCGCGGATATGAATGTGATCCTGACATGGTATCACTTAAAGGACGACTGGCAGGACGAGAGGAAGCCGGGAAGTCTTTTGGGGCTTCACGTATTGGGCCGAAAGGCAAAAAAGGCGGCTCAGAAATATCCCAGACAGTGCAGGGTGATGCACCGGGAGCTGAAAGCGCTGGAGAGGATGGAAGCGGCAAAAAGCAGGGATCTTGACGAGGCGGCCGGATGCTTTGGGCGGCTGATGGAAGAGGTGCTGGTGTACAAACAAGACGTCTGGGAGGAAGACTTGCGCAGGATGGGCTTCTTTCTGGGGAAATTTATTTATATCATGGACGCCTATGAGGATCTGAGAAAGGATCTGGAACAGGGGAATTATAATCCGCTCCGGGACTTAAGCCGGAGTGTGGATTATGAGGAGCGTTTAAGGCAGATCCTGTGCATGATGATCGCGGAGAGCACGGCGGCCTTCGAAAAGCTTCCCTGCCTGCAGGATGCGGATATCCTGCGGAATATCCTCTATACCGGGGTCTGGAATCAATATAACCGGATCCAGGAAAAGAAGAAAGAGACGCTGGAAAACAAGAAAGAGCACAGAAAGAAATGAAGCAGACTACTTTAACAACCGGAAATATTACAGGCTCTCTGCTGCGGTTTGCGTTTCCCATGATGGTGGGAAACCTGCTGCAGCAGCTTTATAATATCGTGGATACGCTGATCGTGGGGCAGTTCCTTGGAAAAGAGGCTCTGGCGGCGGTGGGATCCTCCTATTCCCTGATGACATTTTTGACCTCCATCCTGCTGGGGCTCTGCATGGGGAGCGGCGTCTCCTTTTCCATCAGTTTTGGGAAACAGGAATATGACCGGATGAAGTCCGGCATTTTTATGTCCTTCGTGATGATTGGGAACGCTGCGCTGCTCTTAAGCGCTGCCGTATTTGCCGGGCTGGATCTGATCCTCAGGCTGCTGTGTGTGCCTGGAGATGTCTATGGACTGATGCGGGAATATCTGTGGGTGATCTTTTGGGGGATTTTGGCTACGTTTTTATATAATTTTTTTGCTTCTCTGCTGCGTGCGGTAGGCAATTCCACCGCGCCGCTTTTGTTTCTCGGGATTGCCGCATTGTCCAACATCGGGCTGGACCTGCTGTTTATTATCCGCTTTCATCGGGGCGTGCGGGGGGCTGCGGAGGCTACCATCCTGTCGCAGTATGCGGCGGGGATTGGGATTCTGTTGTATACAATAATACAATTTCCGCAGTTCCGTTTCAAGCGTAGGGATCTGAGATGGCAGCCAGAAGTGCTGAGGGAAATTTTTCAGTTGTCTTTTCTGACCTGCATCCAGCAGTCGGTTATGAATTTTGGAATTCTGATGATACAGGGATTAGTAAACAGTTTCGGGGCGGTCATCATGGCGGCTTTTTCCGTGGCGGTCAAGATCGATACCTTTGCCTATATGCCGGTGCAGGATTTCGGAAATGCGTTTTCAACCTTTGTGGCGCAGAATTATGGGGCAGGGAAAACAAAACGGATCCGGGAGGGGATCCGAAGCGCCGTAAAGACCGCATTTTTCTTCGGGGCGGCAGTCAGCGCGCTTGTATTTGTATTCGCCAGGCAGCTGATGCTGATCTTTGTGAAGCCGCGGGAAACGGAAATTATTTGGGAAGGGGTGCGTTATCTGCGGATTGAGGGCAGCTTTTATTATCTGATCGGTTTTTTGTTTCTCTGCTATGGATATTACCGTGCTGTCAAGCGTCCCGGCATGTCCCTGATACTGACCGTGATCTCGCTGGGAACCCGGGTGCTGCTGGCATATATCCTGTCGGCGGTGCCGCGGATCGGGGTGACCGGGATCTGGGCAGCCGTGCCCATCGGGTGGTTTCTGGCTGATCTGGCGGGATATCTGTATTACCGTAATTCAAAATGAATCTGGACAATTGGGAAATTTTATTATATCATGGTAAACGTATGAGAGCAGAGGATCAGGAAGATCAATATAGAGGAGAAAAACAAAGATGAACAAAAATCCATATGAAGTGCTGGGGATTCCAACGAACGCATCGGATGATGAAGTGAAACGGGCATACCGGGATTTGACAAGGAAGTATCACCCGGACGCAAATGTAAATAATCCGCTTGCGGACCTGGCGGAGGAAAAATTTAAGGAAGTACAGGAAGCCTATGACATGATTATGAAACAGCGGGAGCAGGGCGGCTATCAATATGGCTACGGCTACCAGGGAGGAAGCGGTCAGGGCAGCTATCAGCAGACCTACGGCAGTTCCGGCTCCGGGCAGAATCCGCAGATGCAGTCGGTGTATACCTACCTGAACGCAAGGCGCTACCGGGAAGCATTGAATGTGCTGAACGGAATGCCCAACCGGACTTCGGAATGGTATTACTTAAGCGCCGCGGCCAATGCGGGGATCGGCAACAACATCATGGCCCGCGACCACGCCGGCCAGGCCGTGAATATGGAGCCCAATAACCTGCAGTACCGCCAGCTTCTGAACCAGCTGGAATGGAGCGGGCAGAAGTACCAGAATTACCCCTATGGAGGCGGCTACGGCATGGGCGGCAATTCCTGCGGTACGGGAAACATGTGCTGTGACTTATGTATTGCTGACCAGCTGTGCGAATGTATGGGAGGAGATCTTTGTTCATGCATATAAAGGCAAAGAAAATGGCGTTCGGCGGGCTGTTGCTGGCATTGTCGGTGATCTGCATGATCCTGGGGAGCGTCATCGAGACAGGTACCTTGTTTTTGCTTGCGGCGGCTTCCTTTTTTGTAGGGATCGTCTTCCGGGAATTCGGGAGAAGGACCGCAGCCGCGTTTTATGTGGCAGGCGTATTGCTGGGATTGATCCTGGCGCCCAATAAACTGTACGTTGCCACCTATGGGGCGATGGGATTCTTCATCCTGGCGGAGGAAACCGCCTGGGATCGGCTGGGCGGCTTGAATGCCGGGGTTCGGAAAAAGACGGCTCTGCTTTGGGGCATCCGATATGGGATATTCAATCTGCTCTATCTTCCGGCAGTTCTTTTTTTTCAGAAGCTGCTGTTTGCGGGAACGCTGTCCCTCTGGGTGAAGCTGGGGGTTCTTGCCGCCGGCCAGGCGGTGCTGTTCCTGTATGTGGGTGCTTATGGATATGTACAGAGGGAGCTGTGGGGAAAGCTGCGGGGACATATTTTCCGTACATGAGGAGCTGTAGAAAATAGCGGATTTCCTCCAGAGATGCAGATCAAAAAAAGAAGGATATGCGGGTTTTGCCCTAAGTAAGGGAAGATCATCTGTATGTCTGCAGGGAGCTTTGCCGGATGCGGAAGAGAAAAAGAATCTGCCCGGCAGAATATGTATGACTGTGCCGGGCAGAGAACAGGGTCGAGATATACTATGGTATACAGTTCCTCAGGAGCCTTACAGCAATGCGGCGTAGATCACGGCATCCAGGGCATTCAGATCTTCTTCGCTGATGGTCTGAACCTTATCCCCATTGGGCTGGATATGTAAGGTCACTGTTTCTGGGTCCCCATATTTCGGGGAGGACAGCCTGGGGGTGATCAGCTGATACATTTTTTCATACAGGAACTGGTTGACCTGTTCGCTGTTGGTGAGCGTGGCCGGATCTTCGGCCCCAAGCGCGTCGATCAGGCTCTGGCTGATGCCGTCAAACATGGCAAAGGGCTCCGCGCTCACTTCTACGGTAAAACCGTCCCCGTCCTCTTTTGCATCGCCTACGGTGATCCGGCAGAGGGCATTGAGCTCTGTAAAGAGCTGCCGGTACTGGTCTTTCAGCTCTGCGGTGACGGAGGTGCCGCCCACCTTCATGGTACTGAGGAGAGCGTTCATGCCGTTTTCATGGATCAGCGACGCTTCGTATTCTTCACATTTCTTATACTCCATATAAGCGCTGTAATCTGCCTTGTAGCGGGCATCCAGAACTGCCTGCACATAAACCGGGGCATCCTCCAAGGTCATTTTTTTTCCGCATCCGACAGCCAGTAAGGAACAGCAGATGCTTACGATGGTGATCAGTGAAAGTTTTCGTTTCATCAAGAGTCTCCCTCCCATTTGTTATCATATCGTATTTCGGGTTTCCGATAATAACAATATCATAAATAAAGGTTTGATTCAAGAAAAAAGAGGAAGGTAAAAAGCAATGTATTTTTATATGGCGCCCCTGGAAGGGATTACGGGACACGTGTTCCGCCGGACACTTTGTGAGTGCTTCGGCTCTGTAGATCGATATTTTATCCCGTTTATCAAGCCGAACCAGCACGGACATTTAAGCTCCCGGGAGCGGCAGGATGTGCTGCCTGGGAACAATCCGGGCATGTACGCGATCCCGCAGATCCTGACAAATTCTGTGGAGGATTTCGTGCGTACGGCCCGGAAGCTTCGACAGTACGGCTATCAGGAGATCAATCTGAACCTGGGCTGCCCTTCCGGGACTGTGGTGTCCAAAAAGCGGGGCTCCGGCTTTCTGGCATTTCCCGAGGAGCTGGACCGGTTTCTGGACGGGGTGTTCGAACAGACGGACGCGGAAGTTTCCATCAAGACCAGGATCGGGAAGGACAGCCCGGAGGAATTTGGGCGGCTCCTGGAGATTTATAACCAGTATCCGGTGAAGGAGCTGATCATCCATCCCAGGGTCCAGAAGGATATGTATCGGAATCACCCCAATTGGGAGGTATTTGGAGAAGCCTGCAAAAACAGCAGACACCCGGTCTGCTATAACGGGGATCTGTTCTGTGCAGAGGCGTACCAGAAGGCAAAGGAGGCGTTTCCGGAGGTGGACCGATGGATGTTCGGAAGAGGGCTTCTGATGAATCCGGGGCTGTGCCGGCAGATCCGGCAGGGCGTCGGGCTGGACAAAGAAACCCTGCGCAGGTTCCACGATCAGCTCTACAGGGACTATCAGGAAGTGATGCCGGGAGCCAGGACCATCCTGTTTAAGATGAAGGAGCTTTGGAGCTTTCTGGCGCCGGCTTTTACCCATTATGAGAAATATGCGAAGCGGATCAAAAAGGCGGAAAAACTGCCGGTGTACGAGGCGGCGGTGGACGCGCTGTTCGGGGAGCAGCAGATCTGTATATAAAAAGGACATCCGGCATGCTATCGTATTCTGCGAGACTGCGGGCATATCCGGGCATTTTTCCTGGTCCAGGGGAGACACATTTTTCCGCGCGTGCTTACATATATTAAATACGAAAGCATGAAAATGTGAGGAACTGTATCGTGCAGGAAGTTATGATCTACATCATGAACACATATGGATATCTGGGAGTCTGTTTTCTGATTGCGGTGGAGAATCTTTTTCCGCCGATTCCCTCAGAAGTGATCCTGACCTTCGGAGGCTTTATGACTACATACACCAGGCTGACGGTTCCGGGAGTGGTGATCTTCTCCACTCTGGGTTCCACCATCGGGGCGCTGATTTTGTACCGTGTGGGGATGGCGCTGACCCCGGAAAAGCTGGAAAGTCTCACAAAAGGGAAGCTGTTCCATCTGCTGGGATTTGAAAAGGAGGATGTGGAGGAGACCATCGACTGGTTTGAAAAGCACGGGAAAAAGGCGATCCTCTTGGGGCGGTGCATTCCCATCATCCGGAGCCTGGTATCGGTTCCGGCGGGGATGGCCGAGATTGAGGTTCCGTTGTTTCTGGTCTATACGGTCATCGGAAGTACACTGTGGAATATACTTCTGGTGTCTCTTGGGGCGGCGCTGGGCGCTTCCTGGGAAACGGTACTCGTATATCTGGACCGATATTCGTCCGTGATCCGGGTACTTCTGATTGCGGGAGCCGCCCTTTGGCTGATCCGGTCGATTCGGAAAAAATGGAACCGGAAGAAGGAAGCGTGCTGATTTTTTCAGGGAATTTTGAAAAAAGGAAAACATCCCCTTTTAAAGCGCTTCGGGAAATGCTATAATGTGCGGAGGCATACAGAAAGAACAATTAATCAAGAACTTGATAGAAGAGAGGGTACAATATGAGTAAGTTTGATTCTATGGGATCCGGCAGGACACAGCAATGGGAGATAGCGGTTCCGGACGCGTATGAAAAGGTGCTTCAGGAGGACTTATCGGATCTGAAGTCAAAGGGCTGTCTTTTGAGACATAAGAAGAGCGGCGCGCGAGTCCTGATGATGTCCAATGAGGATGAGAATAAAGTATTCGCCATCGGATTTCGGACCCCGCCGTCGGATAGTACGGGGGTGCCTCATATTATGGAGCATTCCGTGCTGTGCGGCTCTAAGGATTTTCCGGTGAAGGATCCCTTCGTGGAGCTGGTGAAGGGCTCCTTGAACACCTTTTTAAATGCCATGACCTATCCGGATAAGACCGTATATCCTGTGGCAAGCTGCAATGACAAGGATTTCCAGAATCTGATGCATGTATATATGGATGCGGTATTTTACCCGAATATCTATCAGCATCCGGAGATCTTCCGGCAGGAGGGCTGGAGCTACCATCTGGAGGAGAAGGACGGGGAGCTGTCCTACAACGGGGTGGTCTATAATGAGATGAAGGGGGCATTTTCCTCACCCGAAGGCGTGCTGGACCGGATGATCTTAAATTCCCTGTTTCCGGATACCTCCTATGCAAATGAGTCCGGCGGGGATCCGGACGTAATCCCGGAGCTGACCTATGAGCAGTTCCTGGATTTCCACAGAACCTATTATCATCCGTCCAACAGCTATATTTACCTGTACGGAAATATGGATATGGCGGAAAAGCTGGAGTGGCTGGATCAAAATTACCTGTCGGACTTTGACATCCGGCAGGTAGATTCCCGGATCCGTTATCAGGAACCGTTTCAGGAGATGCGGGAGGTGGAGATGGAGTATTCCATTTCCAGCGAAGAGTCGGAGGAGGACAATACCTTCCTTTCCTATAACAAGGTGATCGGGACAAGCCTGGATGAGAAGCTGTATCTGGCGTTCCAGGTATTGGATTACGCGCTTCTGTCCGCACCGGGGGCTCCGCTGAAAAAGGCGTTGGTGGAGGCAGGGATCGGCAAGGATATCATGGGCTCCTACGACAACGGGATCTACCAGCCTATTTTTTCCGTGATCTCCAAAAACGCGAACCTGGAGCAGAAGCAGGCATTTATAGATACGGTGGAAGGAACCTTAAAGGATATTGTAGAAAAAGGAATGGACCGGAAAGCTTTGGAGGCCGGGATCAATTATCACGAATTCCGGTTTCGGGAGGCGGACTTCGGCAGCTATCCCAAGGGACTGATGTATGGACTGCAGCTGTTTGACAGCTGGCTCTACGATGAGACAAAGCCGTTCATCCACATGCAGGCCATTCCCATCTTTGAATTTTTAAAGGAGCAGATCGGCACCGGATATTTTGAGGAGCTGATCCAAAAGTGGCTTCTGGACAACACCCACGGTTCCATCGTGACCGTGAAGCCGGAGCGGGGCAGGACGGCCCGTCTGGACCAGGAGCTGGAAAAGCGGCTGGAAGTGTATAAGAACAGCCTCACCGATGCCGAGAAGGAACGGCTGATCGCAGATACGGCGGTGTTGGAGGACTATCAGGAGAGCGAGGACGCGCAGGAGGACCGGGAGAAGATCCCGATCCTGAGCCGGGAGGATATCTCCAGGGAGATCGCGCCCATCTTTAATGAAGAAAAAGAGGTGGAGGGAATCCCGCTGATACACCATAAGATCGATACCAACGGCATCGGATATGTGACATTGATGTTCGACCTGTCCGGCGTGCCGGAGGAAAAGCTGCCCTACGTGGGAATGCTCCAGGCTGTGCTGGGGATCATTGATACCACCAGCTATGAATACGGCGAACTGTTCAATGAGATCAATGTGCATACCGGGGGAATCGGGACTTCTCTGGAAATGTATCCGGATGTGAGAAATGTAAAAGAAAAGGCGTTCCGCGCGACCTTTGAGATGAAGGGCAAGGCGCTGTATCCGAAGATGGATGTCCTGTTTCGGATGATGCGGGAGATCCTGATGGAATCTAAACTGGAGGATGAGAAGCGTCTGAAAGAAATCCTTTCCATGCTCAAATCCCGGCTGCAGATGAGCTTCCAATCCTCCGGACATACGACGGCGGCGCTGCGGGCGCTGTCCTATTCGTCACCCATTTCCAAGTTCAAGGATGATACAGACGGGGTCGGATATTACCAGGCTGTGAAGGAAGCGGAGGAGCATTTTGAGGAACAGAAGGAAACACTGATCCACAATCTGAAAGAGATCGCCGCCCGGATCTTCCGGTGGGATAATCTGATGGTGAGCCTGACCTGCGGGGAGGAGGGACTGGATCCGGTCTGCCGTGAGCTGTCCGGGATGAAGGACCGGCTGCATGGCGGAAGTACGGAATCCCAAGAGACCAGGTGCATCCTGCACTGTACGAAGAAAAACGAAGGCTTTAAGACCTCATCCAAGGTGCAGTATGTGGCGAGAGTCGGCAATTTCATTGACGGAGGCGCCGATTACTGCGGTACACTGCAGATTCTCAAGGTGATCCTGAGCTATGGCTATCTGTGGCAGAACATCCGGGTCAAGGGCGGCGCGTACGGCTGCATGTGCAACTTCAACCGGATCGGGGAAGGATATCTTATCTCTTACCGGGACCCCAACCTGGAAAAGACCATGGAAGTATACGAGGGCGTGGTGGATTATCTGAAGGACTTTACAGTCAATGAACGGGATATGAACAAATATATTATCGGAACCATCAGCAATATGGACCGCCCTATGACGCCTTCCGCCAAAGGGGACCGTTCCATGAACCTGTATATGAACCATGTGTCCGGGGAGATGATCCAAAAAGAACGGATGGACGTACTCAACGCAGAGCAGGAGGATATCCGGAAACTTTCTGCTGTAGTGGAGGCGCTGCTCTCGGCAGATCAGCTCTGCGTGATTGGAAGTGAGGAAAAGATAGAAGCACAGAAAGAAATGTTCGGCGAGGTGAAGACGCTGTTCTAAAAGAGAAGATCCGGACTGACTGGCCGGAAATCGGAATGTACGGCGTTTTTGGCGAATACTGAAGGAGAACGGATGAAGGAAAATTATAAATCGGGTTTTGCGACCCTGATCGGGCGGCCCAATGTGGGAAAATCGACATTGATGAATTACCTGATCGGACAGAAGGTGGCCATCACCTCTAACAAGCCCCAGACCACCAGGAACCGGATCCAGACGGTGCTGACCAGGCCGGAAGGACAGATCGTGTTTGTGGATACGCCGGGGATCCACAAGGCGAAGAATAAGCTGGGGGAATATATGGTGAACATTGCAAAGCATTCCCTGGACGACGTGGACGCGGCGCTGTGGCTGGTGGAGCCTTCCACGTTTATCGGCGCCGGGGAGCGGCACATCATGGAACAGCTGAAAAAGATCACGACCCCGGTGGTGCTTGTGATCAATAAGATCGATATGGTGAAAAAGGAAGAGGTTCTAACCTGTATCGACGCGTACCGGAAGGAATATGATTTTGCGGAGATCGTTCCGGTCTCTGCCCGAAGCGGGGAAAATACGGAGGAATTGATCCGGGTGATCCTGCAGTATCTTCCCTATGGACCGCAGTTTTACGACGAGGACACCATTACGGATCAGCCCGAGCGGCAGATCGTGGCGGAGCTGATCCGGGAGAAGGCGCTGCACTGCCTGGAGGATGAGATTCCCCACGGCATCGCGGTGGCCATCGACCGGATGAAGATGCAGAAGAAGGTCATGCACATTGATGCCACGGTGATCTGTGAGCGGGATTCCCACAAGGGGATCATCATCGGGAAGCAAGGCGCCATGCTGAAAAAGATCGGAAGCACAGCCCGGTTTGAGATTGAGAAAATGCTGGGCTGCAGGGCGAATCTGAAGCTCTGGGTGAAAGTGCAGAAAAACTGGCGGGACAGCGACTTTTTGATGAAAAACTTCGGGTATACGAAGGACGAGATGTGACCGGACAGCCCATGCGCAATGCTGTACTAGTACAACGAATAATAAGTATCTGGCTATATCGCGCAGGATGATTTTTCAGATACAAGGCAGATTTTCGACGGCGTAGCGGTGGCTACGGCTAGAAAATCTAACGCAGTAGCTGGAAAATCAGACAAGTGATATGGCTAGTTATTTATTATTCGTTGTACTAGCTAAAAAACGGGGCTGTCAAGGGGAGCATGGAAAAAAACGCTGCCAGATTTTACGAGGTATAGACCCGACAAAATTCGGAAAACCTAAATCATATATAGGATGCTGTGCGGCAGATTGATCCGGCGCTCAGCATCACACAGATGAAGAGGTGATCCGATGGAGAAGAGATACTGGGAGCAATTTTCAAAAACCGGTGGGGTATGTGACTATCTGGAATATAAGATGGAGCTGTACGGACACGGGGGAAACAGGAATCAGGCGGGCTGTGAACAGCGGATCTGTAAGGAGCGGGATTCGGTGATCATCCCGCTGTACAGAGAGGAAGATGATACGGCATAAGGAGCTGTTTAGGCATGCTGCTTGTGTATCATTGCCTGCGGCAGGGGCGAGGAATTTGAATGAGATAACGGTAACCGGCATGGTGCTTTCTACGGCGCCGGTTGGGGAATATGACAGGCGGGTAGTGATCCTGACCAGGGAACAGGGAAAGGTTGCCGCGTTTGCCAGAGGGGCCAGAAAACCGAACAGCCCGCTGGTGGGCGCGGTCAATCCCTGCTCCTTCGGTGAGTTTACACTGTATGCGGGGCGGAGCTCCTATACGGTGAAGTCCGCGAAGATATCCAACTATTTTGCGGAGCTGCGGGAGAATATGGTGGGCGCCTATTATGGCTTTTATTTTCTCGAATTTGCAAATTTTTATGCAAAGGAAGCCAATGATGAGCGGGAAATGCTGAAGCTCCTGTACCAGTCCATGCGTGCCCTGACAAATGAAAAGATCCACAACCGGCTGGTTCGGTACATATTTGAACTGCGGGCGCTGTGCATCAACGGGGAAGGACCCCAGGTCTTCCGGTGCGTTTCCTGCGGAGATGAAAAGCGTCCGGCTGTGTTCAGCGTAAAAAAGGGCGGGCTGGTGTGCGGCGAATGCATGCAGGATGTGATGGACGGAATGCAGCTGGATACCTCCACCCTGTATAGCATGCAGTATATCGAGAGCAGCCGGATCGAGAAGCTCTATACCTTTGTGGTCAGCGACGCGGTGCTGGAGGAGCTGGGGCGGGTGATGGAGCGGTATCTGGATGTCTATGTGGAGAAGAAATTCAAGTCGCTGGAAATCCTGGAGACGTTGGAGACCTGACCTGAAATTTATATCCTGGTCCATCTTTACAAATCCCGGCGGAATCGGTATAATGACTATTGTTCAGGAAGCTGCAGACAGGATCCGGCTGAAAGGATTCCTTTTTGCGGTTGTGAAGAGTGATGAAAAAAAGAATGTGAGGAACAGACAGTATGGTAGAAAAGACGATGGAAAAGATTGTGGCCCTTGCAAAATCGAGAGGCTTCGTATATCCCGGCTCCGAGATCTACGGAGGTCTGGCGAATACGTGGGATTACGGCAATCTTGGCGTGGAATTGAAGAATAACGTAAAAAAAGCCTGGTGGCAGAAGTTCGTTCAGGAGTCCCCTTATAATGTGGGTGTGGACTGCGCGATCCTGATGAATCCCCAGACCTGGGTGGCATCCGGACATCTGGGCGGATTTTCTGACCCTCTGATGGACTGTAAGGAATGCCATGAGCGGTTCCGCGCGGATAAGCTGATTGAGGACTTCTGTGAAGAAAAGGGGATTGCGCTGGAGGGCACCGTGGATGCCTGGACTCAGGAGCAGATGACGGCGTTTATCCAGGAGCACCAGATTCCGTGCCCCACCTGCGGTAAGCATAATTTTACCGATATCCGGCAGTTCAACCTGATGTTCAAGACCTTCCAGGGCGTGACAGAGGACGCCAAGAATACGGTTTACCTGCGGCCGGAGACTGCCCAGGGGATCTTCGTGAATTTTAAGAATGTACAGCGGACATCCAGAAAGAAGATTCCGTTCGGCATCGCTCAGATCGGGAAGTCCTTCCGGAACGAGATCACACCAGGCAACTTTACTTTCCGTACCAGAGAATTTGAACAGATGGAATTGGAATTCTTCTGTGAGCCGGATACGGATCTGGAGTGGTTTGCGTACTGGAAGCAATTCTGTCTGGACTGGCTCAGTTCTCTCGGACTCAAAGAGAATGAGGTGCGCTACCGTGACCATGATAAGGAAGAGCTTTCCTTCTACAGCAAGGCCACCACGGATGTGGAATTTTTGTTCCCCTTCGGCTGGGGAGAACTGTGGGGGATTGCGGATCGTACCAACTATGATCTGTCCCAGCATATGGAAGTGTCCAAGCAGGATCTGACGTATTTTGATGATGTGAAAAATGAAAAGTACATCCCCTACGTGATCGAGCCCTCCCTGGGCGCAGACCGTATGGTATTGGCATTTTTGTGCAGCGCGTATGACGAGGAAGAGCTGGAAGGCGGAGACACGCGGACCGTGCTTCATTTCCATCCGGCGCTGGCTCCGGTGAAGGTCGGTGTGCTGCCGCTGTCCAAGAAGCTGAACGAAGGCGCGGAGAAGGTTTATGCGGAGCTGTCCAAATATTTCAACTGCGAGTATGATGACAGGGGCAATATCGGAAAACGCTACCGCCGCCAGGATGAGATCGGGACCCCGTTCTGCGTGACCTATGACTTTGATTCTCAGGAAGACGGCGCCGTAACCGTGCGCGACCGTGACACCATGGAGCAGGAGCGGGTGAAGATCGAAGATTTGAAATCTTACTTTGAGGAGAAGTTTAGATTTTAAGGGGAGACGAAAGATGAAAGAGAAAAATTTGTGGCTGACCTATGAAGCAGGCGAGCTGGATGCGTTGGAAAAGGTGTGTGAGGACTACCGTGCCTTCCTGGATGCCGGCAAGACGGAGCGGGAGTGTGTGACCGAGATCATCCGTCAGGCCGAGGAAAAGGGCTACCGCAATTTATACACAGCGGAGCAGCTTCGGCCCGGAGACAGGGTCTATGCGGCATGGATGGAAAAATCCATTGCGTTGTTCCAGATCGGGACAGAGCCCCTGGAAAACGGTATGAACATTTTGGGGGCGCATATTGATTCCCCGCGCCTGGACCTGAAACAGAACCCGCTCTATGAAGAAAGCGGATTCGCTTATTTTGATACCCACTATTACGGCGGGATCAAGAAATACCAGTGGGTTACGGTGCCTCTGGCGATCCACGGGGTGGTCGTGAGAAAAGACGGGACGAGAGAGACCATTTCCATCGGAGAACAGGATACGGACCCGGTTTTTGTGGTGACCGATCTTCTGGTACATCTTTCTTCCAAGCAGATGGAGAAGAAGGCTTCCGTGGTGGTGGAAGGGGAAAACCTGGACATCCTGATCGGAAGCAGGCCGCTGGCAGGAGAGGAGAAGGACGCTGTTGCCGCGCAGATATTGAAATTGATCCGGGAGACATACCACATTGAGAAAGAAGATCTGATGTCTGCAGAGCTGGAAGTCGTGCCCGCGGGAAGGGCAAGGGAGTGCGGACTGGACCGCAGCATGATCATGGCTTACGGACAGGACGACCGAATCTGCGCGTATACCTCTCTGGCAGCCATGCTGGATACGGAGCAGGTAGAACGCACGGCCTGCTGTATCCTGGTAGATAAGGAAGAGATCGGCAGCGTAGGGGCAACTGGAATGCATTCCAGATTCTTTGAAAATGCGGTGGCAGAGCTGTATGAAAAGCTGGAAGGCTTCTCCGAGTTAAAGCTGCGCCGTGCCCTGGCGCATTCCACCATGATCTCCTCCGATGTGAGCGCGGCCTATGACCCCATGTATACGGACGTATACGAAAAAAGGTCTTCCAGCTTCTTCGGAAGAGGGCCTGTGTTCACCAAGCATACGGGATCACGCGGAAAGAGCGGCTCCAATGACGCCAACGCGGAGTATATCGCAAAGCTGCGCCGGGTATTCGATGACAATCATGTGGGCTTCCAGATGGCGGAGATGGGTAAGATCGACGCAGGCGGCGGCGGTACCATTGCCTACATACTGGCCGCATACGGCATGGAAGTGATCGACGGCGGTGTGGCCGTCCTGTGCATGCACGCGCCTTGGGAGATTTCCAGCAAGGCGGATGTATACGAAGCTTACAAAGGCTACCGCGCGTTTTTGAAGGATATGAGGTAAAGTGCGGCAATCCTTCATGAAGCAGGAATAAAAACGAGGATTTTCTCCATACTATGATAGATCCAGTTTCTAAGTACGATAAAAGGAGCAGATGGTATGGAGAGAAAAAACGCATGGAATTTTTATAATGAGCAAGATTTGGCGGCGGTAGAAGAACTGAGCATTCGATACCGCCGTTTTTTGGATGCGGGAAAAACAGAGCGGGAGTGCGCTGCCGAGTCTGTCCGCATGGCACGGGAGGCGGGATACAGAGATCTCTTACAGATGATTCATCAAGGTGAGTCCTTGAAGCCCGGCGACAAGGTGTATATTTCCTTTATGGAGAAGTCGGCCGCTTTTTTCCGGATCGGCACAGAGCCTCTGGAACAGGGCATGAACATCATCGGTGCCCACATCGACTCCCCGAGGCTGGACCTGAAACAGGTGCCCTGCTACGAGGAGGCCGGAAATGTATACCTGGATACCCACTACTACGGCGGGATCAAAAAATACCAGTGGTTCGCGCTTCCGCTGGCGCTGCACGGGATCGCCGTCCGGAAGGACGGAACCTGGGCCAGGCTGTCCGTGGGCGAGAAGGAAGATGATCCGGTGTTCGTGATCACGGACCTGCTGCCCCATCTCGGCAGAGAGCGGAATGAGCAGAAAGTGAAGGACTTTTTTGACGCGGAGAAGATGGATCTGCTGATCGGAAACCGGCCCGTAAAGGAACAGGATGTAAAGCAGCATATCCTGGGGATCCTGTCCGAAACCTACCAGATTCAGGAGGAGGATTTTTTGTCCGCGGAGCTGGAGATCGTGCCCGCCGGGAGGGCAAGGGAATGCGGACTGGACCGGAGCATGGTGCTCTCCTACGGGCAGGACGACCGGAGCTGCGCTTTTGCCGCATTGCATGCGCTGCTGGGAGACGGGGACAAAGAACCCGGGACACAAGGATGCGGAAGAACAGCCTGCTGCCTGCTGGTGGATAAGGAGGAGACCGGGAGCAACGGCGCCACGGGTATGAAGTCCCGCTTTTTTGAAAACGCGGTAGCCGAGATCCTTGCCATGACCGGGGAAGCATTCGGAAAAACGCCGATACAGGAGGTTCCGTTTGATCTCCGGTTGCGCCGGGCGCTTCTGCATTCCCGGATGCTGTCCGCGGATGTAAGCGCCGCCTATGACCCGGCTTTTGAGAAATATTTTGAAAAGAAAAATTCCGCTTATCTGGGAAACGGGCTTGTATTTAACAAATACAGCGGCAGCGGCGGCAAATCCGGGGCCAATGACGCGAACCCGGAATATATGGCTAAGCTCCGCCGGATCATGGAGGAGCACCATGTGACCTTCCAGACCGCGGAGCTGGGAGCCGTAGACCAGGGGGGCGGCGGTACCATTGCCTATATCATGGCAAAATACGGGATGGAAGTGATCGACTGCGGCCTGGCGGTGCTGAGCATGCATGCGCCCTGGGAGGCGACCAGCAAGGCGGATCTGTACGAGGCCGTGAAAGGTTACAGGGCATTTTACAAAAAAATGCTTTAAAATCAGAGGGCATTGTGCTATAATATTGCGGAGCAGCGGTTTCGGAAGAACCGCAGAGCATGATGAGTAGGAGGATAAGAGATGAAACACATTAAGACACTGAATACGCAGACATTGAACCATACAGTGAATAAAGGCGGATGTGGAGAATGTCAGACGTCCTGTCAGTCCGCATGCAAGACTTCTTGTACCGTGGGAAATCAGACATGCGAGCATAAAAAATAGACAGAATAAGATTGTTAAGGCAGCGGCCTGAGTCGCTGCTTTATCCATGTATAAAGAAGAAAGCGGGGCATATCGTGATACATCAATACCAGAATCATGGATACAACATCGTCCTGGATGTAAACAGCGGTTCCGTCCATGTGGTGGACAAGATCGCCTATGATGTGATCGCCTGTCTGGAGCGGCAGAATCCCTTCCATACCTGCGGTACGCTGAACAGTCCGGGGACCCTGGAAACCCTTTTGCGGGAGCTGCCGGGATATCCGGAGGAGGAAGTGTCGGAGGTGCTGGAGGCAGTGACAGAGCTGACCAGGGTGGGACAGCTATTTACCCGGGATATTTATGAGGACTATATAGACGAAGTAAAGCAGAGAAAGACCGTGGTCAAGGCGCTGTGCCTCCATATCGCCCATGACTGCAACCTTGCCTGCAGATATTGCTTTGCGGAGGAAGGGGAGTACCACGGGCGGCGCGCCATGATGTCCCCGGAGGTCGGGAAGAAGGCACTGGATTTCCTGATCCAGAATTCCGGCAACAGGCACAACCTGGAGGTGGATTTTTTCGGCGGAGAGCCGCTCATGAACTGGAAGACGGTGAAGGAGCTGGTGGCTTATGGAAGAGAGCTGGAGCAGCGGTATGACAAGCATTTCCGGTTTACGCTGACCACCAACGGGGTACTGCTTAATGACGAGGTACAGGAGTTTGTCAACCGGGAGATGGACAATGTGGTGCTGAGCCTGGACGGGCGGAAGGAGGTCAATGACCGGATGCGGCCCTTCCCCAACGGCAGCGGCAGCTATGACCTGATCGTTCCCAAATTCCAGAGGCTGGCCGAGAGCCGGAATCAGGAAAAATACTACATCCGCGGTACATTTACCAGAGAGAACCTGGACTTTTCTAAAGATGTGATGCATTATGTGGATCTGGGGTTCCGGCAGATTTCCATTGAACCTGTGGTGGGCGGGGATACCGATCCCTATGCCATTCAGGAGAGCGACCTGCCCAGGATCTTCGAGGAATATGACATTTTGGCGGATCAGATCATTGAGCACGAGCGAAAAGGGAAAGGATTCCAGTTCTTCCACTTTATGATTGATCTGGAAGGCGGACCCTGTGTGGCAAAGAGGCTGTCCGGATGCGGTTCCGGCACGGAATATCTGGCGGTAACGCCCTGGGGGGATCTGTATCCCTGCCATCAGTTTGTGGGGGATGAGCAGTTTCGTATGGGAAATGTCGCGGACGGCATCACCCGGCCGGAGATTGCCGGGGAATTTCGCGGCTGCAGTGTGTATTCCAAGGAAAAATGCAGAAAGTGCTTTGCGCGTTTTTACTGCAGCGGAGGCTGTATGGCAAATTCTTACAAATTCCATCATACCATCCATGACACTTATGATGTGAGCTGCGAGATGGAACGCAAGAGAGTGGAATGCGCCATTATGATCAAGGCCGCGCTGGCAGATCACGCAGAGAATGCATAAGAGAAAGTAATACAGAAAGGAAAAAAAGTCATGAAAAAAAGTAAAGGCATTATCAGCCTGATTCTGATCGTAGTTCTGATCGGTCTGCTGGGATTTACGACAGCGGTCGGGTTCGGAAAGGGCGGTTCAGGCGCGGCAAGGAATATCAAGCTGGGCCTGGATCTGGAAGGCGGTGTCAGCATCACCTACCAGGTAAAGGGCGGTGCTCCGTCGGCAGAGGATATGGCAGACACCATCTACAAGCTGCAGCGCCGCGTGGAGCAGTACAGCACGGAAGCAACCGTATACCAGGAGGGAGAGGAGCGGATCAGCATCGAGATCCCGGGCGTGACTAATGCCAATGAGATCCTGGATGAGCTGGGACAGCCGGGTTCCCTGTATTTTATCGCGGAGACAGACAGCGAGGGAAAGGAAAACTATACCTATAAGGACGGCGAGTATGTTTTAAATAAGACCATCGAAGACATGCAGAAGGAGGAAGGCTCCATCGTGCTCACCGGTAGGGATGTAAAGAACGCTTCCGCACAGGTGCAGACCAATGAACTGACCAATGCGAACCAGAATGTGGTTACTCTGGAAATGACTCCGGAAGGCACTGAGAAGTTTGCGGAGGCCACCAAGCGGGCATTTAAGGCAGAGGAAAGCATCGGCATCTACTATGACGGTGAGTTTATCAGCGTACCCAATGTCAATGCGGAGATCAAGAACGGTCAGGCAGTCATTGAGGGAAGCATGAGCTATGAGGAGGCGCAGAGAATTTCTTCCACTATCCGGATCGGCGGACTGAGCCTGGAGCTGGAAGAGCTGCGTTCCAACGTGGTAGGCGCACAGCTCGGTGAGGAAGCCATCAGCACCAGTCTGAAAGCCGGGGCCATCGGACTTGCCATTGTATTTATCTTCATGTGTGCGGCATACCTGCTTCCCGGATTTGCGTCCAGCCTTGCGCTGCTGACCTATACGGGACTGATCCTTGTCCTATTAAATGCATTTGATATCACGCTGACTCTGCCGGGTATCGCAGGTATCATCCTGGGAATCGGTATGGCGGTGGATGCCAATGTCATCATCTTCGCCAGAGTCCGGGAGGAGCTGGCGGAAGGAAAAAGCGTAAAGAGTTCCTTAAATGCCGGATTCCAGAAGGCTATGTCCGCCATCCTGGACGGCAATATCACCACCCTGATCGCGGCCTTTGTCCTGCAGTGGCTGGGAAGCGGTACGGTAAAAGGCTTTGCGCAGACACTGGCAATGGGTATCGTGGTATCCATGTTCACGGCACTGGTGATCACCAGGATCATCATTTACTCCTTCTATGCAGTGGGAATCCGTGACAAGAAGTTCTACGGACATGCGAAGAAGGCGAAACAGACGACAGTCAATTTCCTGGGAAAGAGAAGGCTGTTCTTCGGGATTTCCGTCCTGCTGATCGTAGTTGGATTCGTATTTATGGGAGTCAACGGCGCACAGGGAAAAGGCGTGATGAATTACAGCCTGGAATTTAAAGGCGGTACCTCTACAAGCGTGACCTTTGATAAGGAATATACATTAGAGGAGATCGATCAGGAGATTGTTCCTGAGATCGAATACGTAACAGGAGACAACAACGTACAGGTACAGAAGGTGGAAGGCACCAATCAGGTGATCTTCAAGACCCAGACACTGGATCTGAACAAGCGTGAGGCTTTTAACACCGCAATGACCAGCATTTTCCATGCGGACGAGGCAAAGATCGCAACAGAGAATATCAGTGCCACCGTCAGCTCCGAGATGCGCCAGGATGCCATTGTGGCGGTGATCGTGGCTACGATCTGTATGCTGCTGTACATCTGGTTCCGGTTTAAGGATATCCGATTTGCCACCAGCGCAGTTGCCGCGCTTCTCCACGACGTGCTGATCGTGCTGGCATTCTATGTGGTGGCCAGGGTTTCCGTGGGAAATACCTTTATCGCGTGTATGCTGACCATTGTCGGATATTCCATCAACGCTACCATCGTTATTTTTGACCGGATCCGTGAGGAGCTGCACACGAAGAAGAAAAATGAGGGCTTGGATGAATTGGTGAACCGGTGTATCACCCGGACACTGACAAGAAGTATCTACACCTCCCTGACGACCTTTGTCATGGTGCTGGTGCTGTTCATCATGGGTGTCAGCTCCATCAAGGAATTTGCCCTGCCTCTGATGGTAGGTATCGTATGTGGCGCCTATTCTTCCGTATGTATCACGGGTGCGCTGTGGTATATCATGAAGAGCCGTGAGGGGAAAAAGGCGGCAGCGGGAAAATAAATTACAACTTCCAATGTGTAAAAAATGGGTGTATCTGTGAAGCCTCTGAACAGAGGCAGATGCTAGCAAAAAAGGGACAGGCTGTCTCCTTCCGATCTTGAACAGGAGGGAGGCAGCTTTTTATAGCTGTGGAATATGGAAAGCAGTTCCGTCGTCCCTCTAAATACGAAGAAAGAAAAGGAGCTATCATGGAAAAATGGTTTGTAACAATGAAAAAAGCAGATTTTAACGGGATTGCCGCAAAGTATCACATTTCTCCGATCCTTGCCAGGCTGATCCGTAACCGGGATGTGAAGGAGGACGCTCAGATCAGCAGCTATCTGAACGGAACTGCTGCGGACCTGTACGACGGAAGGCAGATGAAGGATATGGACAGGGCCGTGGAGATCCTGAAAGAGAAGATCCAGGCGCATGTGCCGGTCCGGGTGATCGGAGACTATGACATTGACGGAGTCAATGCGTCTTACATCCTTCAGGAAGGCCTGTCCGGGCTGGAGGCGGATGTGGACGCGGACATTCCGGACCGGATCCGGGACGGCTTCGGGCTGAACAAAATGCTGATCGACAAGGCACTCGAGGACGGGATTGATACGATCATCACCTGCGACAACGGGATTGCGGCTCTCGATGAGATCGCGTATGGGAAGGAGCGCGGGCTGACCATCATCGTCACTGACCACCATGAGATTCCCTACCTGGAAACCGAAGGTGGGAGAAGCTACCAGATCCCTCCGGCGGACGCGGTGGTGGATCCCCACCGTCCGGACTGTGAGTACCCGTTCAAGGGACTGTGCGGTGCGGCGGTCGCCTTTAAGCTGGTGGAGGCGCTCTACCGGGCTTTGGAAGAGGATCCGGGGAGGATCCGGCATCTGATGGAGCATGTGGCCATTGCCACGGTGGGGGATGTGATGGACCTCCAAGGAGAAAACCGGATTTTCGTGAAGACCGGACTGAATATGCTGAAAAGCACCCGGAACGAGGGACTCAAAGCACTCATTGAATGTACCGGAGTACCTGTGGACAAGATCAGCGCCTACCACATCGGTTTTGTCCTGGGACCCTGCATCAATGCCAGTGGCAGACTGGATACGGCCAAGCGCGCTCTGGCCCTTCTGAACGCAAAGGACGCAGAAGAGGCATCCCGTTTGGCGGAGGAATTGAAGGAGCTGAATGACAGCCGTAAGGATATGACAGAGCAGGGCGTGGAGCAGGCCGTGGAGATGATCGAAAATTCCTCTCTGAAAAAGGACAAGGTCCTGGTGGTCTATCTGCCGGATTGCCATGAGAGCATTGCCGGGATCATCGCCGGGCGCATCCGGGAGCGGTATTACCGCCCGGTTTTTGTACTGACCTCCGCAGAGGAAGGAGTGAAAGGCTCCGGGCGTTCCATTGAGAACTACCATATGTTCGAGGAGATGAACCGGTGCCGGGAGCTGTTTACCAGATTCGGGGGGCATAAGCTTGCGGCAGGATTGTCTCTGCCTGAGGAAAATGTGGATGTATTCCGGAAGCGGATCAATGAGCTGTCGGGGCTGACGGAGGAGGACCTGCTCGAGAAGGTATCCATTGACATGCAGCTTCCGATCGCCTATTTATCGCAGAAGCTGGTGGAAGAGCTGGAGCTTTTGGAACCCTTTGGAAAGGGAAACCCCAGGCCGTTATTTGTGGAAAAAAACCTGCGTGTGATATCCCCAAGGATCGTGGGAAAGAACCAGAATGTGCTGAAATTTCAAGTAGAGGATGCCAGAGGGCTTCGGATGGATGCGGTATATTTCGGAGATGTCGGTGCATGCATGGAATATATGAAGCACAAAAGCAAGATGGCGTTTACATATTATCCGTCGGTGAATGAGTATATGGGGAGAAGGAGCCTTCAGATCACGGTGGTGCATTACCGGTAAAGAAAGGCTTTACAATCTGAAAAAAAATGTTATACTTAAAGTTATATTTTGTTTAGAAAGAGCGGCGAAAGTACGCCCCGGTCGGGAGGAAAGCCAGGGTCTGCTCAGGTTACTGCTCAGGAAAGGAAGTGGGGAATTGATATGGCAGGGATAATGGAATACGAAACGATAAATAAAAGTCTTGGTACGGTTGACGGACATGCGGTCATGAATCCTGAGGATTATCAAGACCCTGACGTTTTATATCAGGCATTGGTGAACCGGATCCGGAAGTACCATCCTTCCGCCGATATTACCCTGATCGAGAAGGCGTACCATCTGGCGAAGGAAGCGCATCAGGACCAGGTGCGCAAGTCCGGAGAGCCTTACCTGATCCATCCCATGTGGGTGGGGATCATTCTTGCCAACCTGGAGATGGATAAGGAAACTATTGCGGCAGGGATGCTCCATGACGTGGTGGAGGATACGGACGTGACGCTGGAGGATATCTCCCGGGAATTTGGGGAAGAGGTCGCTCTCCTGGTGGACGGGGTGACCAAGCTGGGACAGCTCAGCTATTCCAAGGACAAGGATAAGCTGGAGATCCAGGCGGAGAACCTGCGGAAGATGTTTCTGGCCATGGCCAAGGATATCCGGGTGATCATCATCAAGCTGGCGGACCGTCTGCATAATATGCGTACTCTGGAATTTATGATTCCAAGGAAGCAGCAGGAAAAGGCAAGGGAGACCATGGATATCTATGCGCCCATTGCACAGCGGCTTGGAATCTCCAAGATCAAGATCGAGCTGGACGACCTGTCGCTGAAGTATTCCCAGCCGGAGGTGTACGGACAGCTTGTCAGCGACCTCAATGAACGGAAGACAAAGCGGGAAGAATTCGTGCAGCAGATCGTGGCAGAGGTTTCCCGGCATATGGAAAATGCCCATATTCATGCGAAGGTCTATGGGCGGGTCAAGCATTTTTTCAGCATTTACAAAAAAATGGTGCTCCAGAATAAGACGCTGGATCAGGTCTATGACCTGTTTGCCGTGCGGATCATCGTGGATTCGGTGAAGGACTGCTATGCGGCGCTGGGTGTGATCCATGAGATGTATACGCCGATTCCGGGCCGATTCAAGGATTATATCGCTATGCCCAAGGTGAATATGTACCAGTCCCTTCATACGACGCTGATGGGACCCTCCGGGCAGCCCTTTGAGATCCAGATCCGGACGGAGGAGATGCATAAGACGGCCGAATACGGAATCGCGGCCCATTGGAAATACAAAGAGAGCGGGGACTCCAGCAAGAGTACGAAAACCCAGGAGGAGGAGAAGCTGAGCTGGCTGCGGCAGATCCTGGAGTGGCAGCGGGACATGTCCGACAACCGGGAGTTTTTAAGCCTGTTAAAGGGCGATCTGGATCTGTTTACGGAGGATGTATACTGCTTCACTCCCAACGGGGATGTGAAAAGCCTGCCCAACGGCTCCACACCCGTAGACTTTGCCTATGCCATCCACAGCGCGGTAGGCAATCGGATGGTGGGAGCCAGGGTGAACGGAAAGCTGGTGACCATTGATTACAAGATTCAGAACGGGGACCGCATTGAGGTGCTGACCTCTCAGAATTCCAAGGGTCCCAGCAGGGACTGGCTCAATATCGTGAAGAGCCCCCAGGCAAAATCCAAGATCAATCAGTGGTTTAAGAAGGAATTTAAGGAAGAAAATATTGTTCGGGGGAAGGATCTGATCTCTTCCTACTGCCGGATGAAATCGATTAATATGGCGGATGTGCTCAAGCCGAAGTACCAGCAGGTGGTCCAGAAAAAATACGGCTTTCGGGACTGGGACGCGGTTCTGGCGGCAGTAGGACACGGCGGGCTTAAGGAAGGCCAGGTGGTGAACCGCCTCCAGGAGGAATACGAAAAAGAGCACAAGAAGGAACTGACCGAGGAGCTGATCCTGAGCAAGATCTATGACAGCGCCAACCAGAAGGTTCATGTGGCAAAGTCCAGGAGCGGGATCATGGTGCGCGGGATCGCGGATGTGGCGGTGCGTTTTCCAAGGTGCTGCAATCCGGTGCCGGGTGATGAGATCGTGGGATTCGTGACCCGGGGCAAAGGCATGACCATCCATCGGACGGACTGCGTCAATATGCTGCACCTCTCCGACGCGGAGCGGGAGCGGCTGATTGATGTGGAATGGGGCGAGACTCCGGAGAACGAGAGCGGCGGACAGTATCTGGCGGAGCTCAAGATCTTCACCGATGACCGCCAGGGGCTTCTGATGGAGATTACCAAGATCTTCACCGAGGGCAAGCTGGATGTAAAGTCTATGAATGTAAGGACGAGCAAAAAGGGAACCGCTACATTTGACATGGGATTTATCGTTCATGGAAGAGAAGAGCTGGATAAGGTGATCGAGAAGGTACGCCAGCTTGACGGGGTGATCGATATTGAAAGAACAGCGGGATAGAAGCGCGCCATCGTTTTGAACAGAAGGCAGGCATGCCTGAATGACACGGAAAGGACGGCAGGTAAATCGGAATTATGATAAAGATTCGAAATTTTGTACTTGGTATGGTGCGTACCAATTGTTATCTTGTGACCAATGAAGAGACCGGACAATGTGTTCTGATCGACTCGGCAGTGTATTCAACGGAAATCACAGAACAGATTTGCGGGGAGGGCCTGGATTTCCAGGGGATTCTGCTGACCCACGGACATTTCGACCACATCATGGGGATCGACGGATTCCAGAAGGAATTTCCGGGGATTCCGGTTTATGCGCACCGGGAGGAGGAAGTACTGCTGACAGATGCATCCATGAATGCGTCTGCGGACTTCGGTAGGCAATATACGTATAGCGGGGCGTCCTATACAGAGGACGGAGGGTGTCTGGAGCTTGCCGGGCTGCAGTTCCAGGTGATCCATACGCCGGGGCATACCATCGGCGGATGCTGCTATTATCTGCCTGAGGAGAAGGTATTGTTCAGCGGGGATACCCTGTTTCGGGAATCCATCGGCAGGACGGATTTTCCAACCGGAAACAGCAGCCAGCTGATGCGTTCCGTCCGGAAGAAGCTTTTTACCCTTCCGGAGGATACGGTGGTCTATCCGGGGCATATGGAGGCAACGACGATTGGGGACGAGCTGAAATACAATCCTTATTTTGAGAGAACAGCTCCTAGGAAAATGAGTGACTTATGAGTATGAATGGATGTAAAGCGGCAGCGGTTTCCTGTAAAGAAACCCTGTATACCTATAACATGTTTCATATGGTAAAAGCCTTTTTTCCGGAGGCGGAGATCAGGCAGACCGTGGATGAAGAGCAGGAACCTCTTGTAAACCTTGTGTTGGACGGAGGTTCTTGTTTTTCCGTGATGCCGGATCTGAGTGTGAAAACGGGAGCGCCGGACAGAGATGAGCGGAAAAAGCAGGTGACCCGGCAGATCTATGACTATCTGGCTGCCTATACGGGGAAGCGGCTTGCCTGGGGGACTCTGACCGGAGTCCGTCCAGTGAAGCTCGCCATGAATCGGCTGAAAGCCGGGGACGGGGAGGAGGAGATCACAGCCTTCCTTCAGCGGGAATATCAGGTTTCCGAAGAAAAGGCACGGCTTGCGGCACGGATCGCAGAGCGGGAGATGGTATTGCTGGACAGGCTGGATTATAAGAACGGATTCAGCCTGTATATCGGCATTCCGTTTTGCCCCAGTATCTGTTCCTACTGTTCGTTCAGCTCCTCGCCCATCGGGCTGTGGAAGGATCGGGTGGAGGACTATCTGGAAGCCCTGTTCCGGGAAATTCAGGCTATCGGGGCTTTGACCTCCGGCAGGCAACCGGACACGGTCTATATCGGCGGCGGAACCCCTGTAACATTGGAAGCGGCCCAGTTGGACAGGCTGCTGTCTCTGGTAGAGGACACTTTTCCTGAGGCCGTATCCGGGAAGGGGCTTTTGGAGTATACGGTGGAAGCGGGGCGGCCGGATGCCATCACGCGGGAAAAGCTGGAAGTACTTCGGCGGCACAAGATCAGCCGGATCTCGGTCAATCCCCAGACCATGCGGCAGAAGACGCTGGACCGGATCGGAAGGCGGCATACGGTGGAGGATGCGGTCCGAAGCTTTTGGCTGGCCCGGGAGCTGGGCTTTGACAATATCAACATGGACCTGATCGCCGGACTGCCGGGAGAAACCGCGGCGGATATGCAGGACACCCTCCGGCAGATTGAGGCCCTCTGTCCGGACAGCCTCACCGTGCATTCCCTTGCAGTCAAGCGGGCGGCGCAGATGGGGCAGGAGAAAAGCGAAGCGTGCAATCTGGAACACCGGGAGATCTCCCGGATGATCCAGGACAGTGGGGATGCGGCAAAACGGATGGGGATGGTTCCCTATTATCTGTACCGGCAGAAAAATATTGCCGGGAATTTTGAAAATGTCGGCTATGCAAGGGCTGACAAGGCCGGGATTTATAATATACTGATTATGGAGGAAGTGCAGACTATTATTGCTTGCGGAGCAGGCAGCGTGTCAAAGCGAGTTTATCCAGATGGGGGGATTGAGCGAAGCGAGAATGTGAAGGATGTGGCTCTATATATACATAAAATAGACGAAATGATTGAGAGAAAACGGAAACTTCTTGAGGATTAGAAAGAGTTTTTGTTGTACGCTTTTGGAAGTAGTAAGCAACCTGTCGAACCCATTAAGAAGATATTAAGGATTTACCAGAGCCTTGACAGGAATGTTGGGGCTCTTTTTCTTCGGATTCTGAGGTGTAAGAAGAGCAAGGAAGGATAAGTAAGGAAAGATGCTGGATATATTAATTGTAGAAGATAACAAAGAAATCGGTACTCTGCTGTGTGATTTTCTGCGTAAGGAGAATTACACGGTCAGTGTAGCCCGGACCGGGGAAAAAGCTCTGGAATTGTATGAAAAATACGGAGCCAGAGTGATCATTTTGGATATCATGCTTCCCGGAATCGATGGATTTGCGGTTTGTTCCAGGATCAGGGAGACTTCCAATACCCATATTCTGATCGCCAGCGCCAGGGTGGAAAAGAACGATCAATTAAAAGGCTTAAATCTTGGCGCGGACGATTACATTGAGAAACCTTATGACATAGATATTTTAATTGCCAAGATCAACGGTATTTTTAAAAGAAAATATGGTCAGGCAGAGATTGTAGAAGGGAACATCCGATTGAATACTGTGCATCAGACGGTATCTGTAGACGGGCAGAAAAAGGAAGTGACCGAAAAGGAGTTTGCACTGTTAAGGCTGTTGATCGAGAATAAGAATGTAACGATGAAGAAGGAGTATTTGTTCAATTCTGTTTGGGGAAGCGACAGTGATTCGGAGCTTCAGACACTGACGGTACATATTAAGCGGCTCAGGGAAAAAATAGAAGAAGAACCCAGAAACCCTAAGCATATTATCACAGAGTGGGGAGTTGGGTATCGGTTTGAGTAAGTTTAAGATTTTTATGCGTTGGATTGTCCTTGCTGAGATATTGCTCCTATTGTCGGCGAATATACTGTATTTTTATCAAAATCATGACAGCGACGGAAAACTATATCTTGTGGAAGCAAAGCGCGCGATCAAAGAAATAGAAGAACAAAAATCAGAGGCATCGGAAATAGAAGCAATGCGTTTCGATCAGTATGAGACGATCATGGGAATCAGGGAATTTGTTGCAGGAGAAGCCTGTGATCACGAGTATTTAGTGGAAGAAATAGACGGCAAACTGTATCGGATCGAATATGCAGAGGAAAGAAGTACGCGTCTGCCTTTGTACATCAATCTCTCGTTGCTGGGGATGATGATCGTGACAAATATTGTGCTGGTGTATGTGTATATAAAAATCTTAAAACCTTTTCAGGATATGAGTGATTTACCTTATGGGCTGGCGAAAGGGAATCTGTCCATGCCTGTAAAAGAAGAAAAAAGCAAGCTGTTTGGACGTTTCCTGTGGGGAATGGACATGCTTCGCAAAAAGCTGGAGGAAACAAAGGAGAAAGAGCTTGCATTTCAAAAGGAGCGGAAGGAATTGATTCTTTCTCTGTCCCATGATATCAAAACACCGCTTTCTTCCATTGAATTGTATTCGAAAGCGTTGTCGGAGGATCTGTATGACACACAGGAGAGAAAGGACGAAGCTTTGCAGGGCATTGCGAGGAATGTGAAGGAAATCAAGGGATACGTGAATGAAATTGTAACAGCATCCAGAGAAGATTTCCTGAATTTGGAAGTGCATATGGGAGAGTATTACCTTTCAGAGGTTATAAAAGCCACAGAAAGCTATTATAAGGAGAAGCTGTCCGTCATCCATACGGAATTTCAGGTGGATGAAATTACAGAATGTCTTGTTAAAGGGGATCAGGACCGTATGGCCGAGGTCCTGCAGAATGTGATGGAAAATGCCATAAAATACGGTGATGGCAAGCGGATCCGCATTTCCTTTGGGGAGGAAGAAGACTGTAAATTAATACAGATCGAAAACTCAGGGCGCAGTCTGAAAAAAGAGGAGCTTCCCAATCTTTTCGATTCCTTTTACCGCGGAAGCAACAGCACCGGCAGGAAAGGGAGCGGCCTGGGGCTTTATATCTGCAAAACATTGATGCGTAAAATGGACGGTGAAATCTTTGCCGGGATGAAGGAAGATCTTTTTTGCGCGACGATCGTCGTCAGAAAAGCATAATGGATATGGAAACCTCAGGGTTAGATTTATTGACTCTGAGGTTTTCTGTATACCATCGTATGCAGAAAGGCTGCCAGTGGCAGGCTTTCTGCATTTAAGGATTATTTCATAATTTTGGTGTTAGTATATCTCTTGCGGAATCGATTCAGAAGCAAGAGAGGAGTAAAAGAATGTATCTGAACATACTGAAAAAGGATTTAAATCGAAAAAGGGCAATGAACATCATTCTTCTGTTATTTATGATTCTTGCCACAATGTTTGTAGCGTCAAGTGTAAACAACATCATAAATGTCACCACGGCACTGGACAGCTATTTTGAAATGGCGGATGCGCCTGATTATGCTGCGGCTGCCATGAATAAAAATCTTGTTGTTGACATTGATGAAACGGTAAGCCAGGCAAGCGCGGTAGATCGTTATGCAACGGAAAACGTATTGTTTTTATCGTCCGACAATTTTATCTATGGGAACGAGGATATCGTCAGCAAGGGTTCGAATCTGGTTCACAGTGACATTTGTATGAATTATTTCCTTTCCGACGGCAGTATCCTTGAAACGGTCAGGCCGGGCGAATTTTATATGTCGGAGGGGGAAGCGGACGCGCGCGGTATTGATGTGGGCGATCAGCTTACCATAGAATGTAACGGCGCGCGCCGTGAATTTGTCCTTGCGGATAAAATAAAGGACGCGCTTTTCGGCTCAAAGCAGATGACATTAACCCGTTATATCATAAGCGAGGAGGATTTTGAGAACTTCCTTTCCGCAGAAAACACAGAAGAATATTATGGCGGTACGCTTGTTTACATCTATTCTTCCGATATGGAAACGGCTCTGCCGCAGATCAAACCGCTTGTAGACAACAGCGCTCTCACAATGGACAGAGCCACTATGAAATTCACCTATGTTTTTGATATGATCGTGGTAGGTCTTCTGCTTATGGTAAGCATGATTCTTATTATCATCGCATTTGTGGTTTTACGTTTTACCATTTCCTTTACGCTTTCGGAGGAATTCCGTGAAATCGGAGTCATGAAAGCGATTGGTATCGGCAATTTCAAAATCCGGGGCTTCTACCTTGTGAAATACATGGGGCTTTCTATCATCGGCGCGGCGGTCGGACTTGTCCTCAGCTTCCCCTTTGGTAAAATGCTGATGAGCGTTTCCTCGCAGAACATCATTGTCGGAAATCAGAGTCCGGTTTTGGTAAACATTGTCTGTGCTATCCTTGTCGTCGCGGTCATTTTATGGTTCTGCTATGGCTGTACAGGCAGGGTGAAGAAATTGACGCCCATTGACGCAATCAGAAACGGCCAGACCGGGGAGCGTTTTCGGAAAAAGAGCCTTATGAGTCTGGGGAAATCCAGGCTCCCGATGGCGCCTTTCCTTGCGCTGAATGATATGGTAAGCAGCCCCAGGCGTTATGGCATCATTACGCTCACATTCTTCCTGTGTCTGTCTCTTTTGCTGATCCTTTCGGCAACGGTTTCTACCATGAACAGCGGCAGTCTTGCCGCAACATTTGGATGGGCAGACTGCGATATTTATCTGGACAGTAAAATCATCGCGGAATGTATGCTGGAAGACGGACACGAAAAGCTTGAAAAGCACATCGATGAAATGGAACAGACTCTTGCAGAGCACGGTATTCCTGCAAAATGCTATCAGGAAATGATGTTTATCCTGCCCGCCTCTTTCGGAGAAGACGAGAGCAATATCTGTATCTATCAAGGCACAGGCTCCACAATGGATATGTACGAATACACGGCAGGAACAGCACCGCAGAATACCGATGAAATTGCCATCACTCGGATTGCCGCGGATAAGCTGAACGCAACGATTGGTGATACTGTTACGATCAAAACCATTGACGGAGAGAAGGAATATATCATTTCGGCGTTTTTCCAGTCTATGAATATGCAGGGCAGCGGTATCAGGCTTCACAGCGATGCGTATATCAATTACGTTCAGGCGGCTGCCAGTGTCGATGGTACGCAGATCACCTTTACGGATCATCCTGACAGCAGGGAAATCGAACGGAGAATGGAAGAAATCCAGAGGATTTTTCCTGATTATAAAAATATAAGAACCTGCGCCGAAGCAACCGCGGATATGATCGGTATTGGGGGAGCTCTTGATGCGGTAAAATCTCTTGTAGGGGTTCTCACAATCGTATTAGCCGCACTCATAACCGTACTTATGGAGCGCTCTTTTATCGCAAAGGAGCAGGGTGAAATTGCGCTCATGAAAGCCGTAGGCACACGAAACGGAAAAATCTATGCATACCACACTTTACGGTTTTTATTCGTGGGTATCATGGCTGTGATGATCGGCGAAATTTTCACAATGCCCCTGACCCACCTGTGCATTGACCCGATCTTTCAAATGATGGGGATGGAGCTTGCGGTTGACTACGTGACCGATCCTGTTGAAATGTATCTGATCTTCCCTGTAGTCGTTCTTGCCACAACAACGGTAAGTGCGTTCCTGACCTCGCTTTACACAAGAAAGATCAAGTCCTCCGACACTGCCAATATGGAATAGGTTTCAATCATTTTGAGTCATTTTGAATTAAGAAAGGAAACGACTATGAATATCTTAGAAGTAAAAGACCTCTGTAAAACATATATCGTAAACAAACGCCAGAACAACGTTTTGAAAAATGTAAGCTTTACCGTTTCTGAAGGCGAAATGGCAGCCGTTATGGGTCCTTCAGGCTCGGGGAAATCCACGCTTTTGTATGCCGTTTCGGGTATGGACTCCATTACAGCGGGCGAAGTAAAATTCTGCGGAAGGAACATTGCAAAAATGGGGGAAAAGGAACTTGCGGATTTGCGTCTGCATGAAATGGGCTTTATCTTTCAGCAGATGTATATGCTGAAAAATCTGACCGTGCTCGACAATATTATTCTTCCCGCTGTACAATCTAAGAAAAATACCGAGACACGTAAGGAAACGGCCCGGCGCGGACAGGATTTCATGCATAAGCTGGGTATTATCGACATTGCCGATAACGACATCAATGAAGTCTCGGGAGGGCAGCTTCAGAGAGCCTGCATCTGCAGAAGCATGATCAACAGCCCGAAGGTTCTGTTCGCGGACGAACCTACGGGAGCCTTGAACAGAACCGCGTCCAATGAGGTGATGGCAGAACTGGTGAAGCTAAACGAAGAGGGAACAACGATCATGATGGTGACCCATGACGCTAAGGTAGCCGCAAAGTGTTCCAGAGTATTGTATATTGTAGACGGCAACATTAAGGGCGAGTATAGAAGCCCGAAAGACTTAGAGACGGAAGAGAAGGACAGGGAGAGACTATTAAATCACTGGCTGTTGGAGCTGGGATGGTAGGTGTATGTTTCCTTCTTTGGCTTCAATGCTTCCAGATTCCAGGTTACTGGTCAGACCCTGACCAAAAATAAACGACCCCGCAGCAAGCTGCGGGGTATTGAGAGAGGTCGCCCCACTACATATAGTCGAATATGCTATACTG
>NZ_JBQIKP010000034.1:0-54185 GCF_056796775.1 Schaedlerella sp. | reverse complement strand
TCGCCCAACTGCTCGCTGTTTTTGAAATGGACATAGGCACGATACCCAGCCGGGTCAAACCCATTCCATTCTGTCAGGGCAGCTTTAGAGATAATGATAGCACAGGCATTCGCTTCTTTTTCATTTACGCTTTCCATAATGCCGGTAACGACATAATCGCCATGAAAACTCTCTGTATCTAAAGTCACAGTGTCCCCAATTCTGGCATTGTTTCCATAGGTGGAAAGAAAGTATTCGCTTACAACAACTTCATTTGCTTTTTCAGGAACCCGGCCCTCTAATAACTCCATCTGCGCCTTGGTAATCTCCATCATTTGCGCGTCACAATACACATAGGACGCATGATAGCCCTGTTCCGAAAGTTCCTCACCGAGCATATAGTAGCCGCCTACGCGCTCAAACTCCGGCAGTCCTTTCAGGGTTTCAATGTCGTTTTCCTCTACGCCCATCCAAACCGCCTCATAAGTATCGACAACCTGATTGCGCTGCATTTGTATCAGAGAAGTAGACACAATTCCCGTAAAACAGATCAGAAACGCCGCCAGCGCAACGGCGATCACCACCATCAGATTCCGGCGCTTCTCGCTTTGTAAACTTTTCTTTGCCAGCTTCTTTGTAATGGCGCTGGTATCATTTTCAAAAGGCCATGTCATAGCCTGCCACCTCCTTATTCCACAATCTTGCCATCCTCAATGCGGATAATCCGATCTGCAAGGCGGGCAATGTCATTGTTGTGGGTAATCATTACGACAGTTTGCCGGAACTCCGCGCTGGTGCGTTTGATAAGCCCCAGCACCTCGGCGCTGGTCTTGCTGTCAAGGTTGCCGGTCGGCTCGTCGGCCAGCACGATAGCCGGTTTGGTAATCAGGGCGCGGGCAATCGCCACACGCTGCTGCTGGCCGCCGGAGAGATTGTTCGGCATATTTTTCAGTTTATCTTCCAGCCCCAGCAGGTGAACGATCTCGTCCAAAAACTTCTGATCCACCGTGTCCCCGTCCAATTCCACCGGCAGGACGATGTTCTCATACACATTCAGGATGGGAACAAGGTTATAGTTCTGGAAGATAAAGCCGATGTTGCGGCGGCGGAAGATGGTGAGCTGTTCGTCGTTCTTCTTTGCCAGTTCTTCGCCTCGGACAATCACGGTTCCGCTGGTGGGAGTGTCCAGCCCGCCCATCATGTGAAGCAGGGTAGACTTGCCACTGCCGGAGGTTCCCACAACGGCCACAAATTCGCCCTCGTCTACGGAGAAGTTCACGCCGTCAAGGGCGCGGGTAATGTTCGGCTCTGCACCGTAATGCTTTTTTAGGTCAATCGTCTGTAAAATGCTCATATTCAAAACTCCTTTCAAGGCTTTCTGCCTGTTGATAAGGGTATTGTAAAACCCAAATGTCCGCGAAATGTTACAGCGGCCCAAAAAATTCATTGAAAATCGGGGTGAAATGTTACAACGCTCGGACATTTCAGCCGAAAACCTGCCACTGGCAGCTTTATCGGCACACTACTGCGAAAATTTTTATGACAATTCCCGTATTTGATCTACCAGAGATTGTTTTTTTATCTGCCGAATTGCCAAATACGAGAAAAGCATTTGGACGACAAGCATCAGTATAAAATAACTGAACATTTCAACTGTCGGAAAATGATAGCTTACGTTTCCAAAAATACTCATTGCACTAAAGACGGCGCAGAGAAGATACCCGATAAGAGTTCCGCATGATATGGAAAGAAGCAGCACCCCTAATGTATAGAACAAGCCCTCTATCAATAACGTTTTTGAAAGCTGTTTACTGCTCAAACCAACCGCTTGCAAAACACCCAATTCTCGCTTCCGTGTCAAGATGTTTGTTATCAGTGTGTTTAGCAGATTGATAATGCCAAAAACCCCGATAAACATAACAAAAATGTAAACTGGCATACGATAATTCCATAGTTTTTCGTTGTATGCCTCTACCCAATCATTCAAGGTACTAACATAGAAGCTGGAAGTCGGTGGAATTATCTTTTGGATTTCATCTTTTGCAGCTGCCCATTTACTGTCATCTGTATCTACAATAAATTGATAATCGAGGTTTTCAACAGGAACGATTTTTGACAGCATTTCTAAAGGAATAAATAGCGTATCATATCCGCCATACGGGATATTAGCGTCCACAATTCCCATTACTTTTACTACCAATGTTTGTCCGCCAGCTTCAATCAGAAGTTCGTCCCCAATCGCTGCATCCCACCCAAAAGTTTCTTTCCACTGTGGGCCATTTTCAATAATAATGCCATTATTATTCAGTAGTTCCTGCAAATCCGCTGTACCATCAATCAAATATTCTTCAAGCAATTTTTGAGAGCCTGGCATATATGCGTCTGAAACAATCGGTTCAATATCTCCCGTTGGCATACGAACATTCAAAACGGTGCCTTGGTATTCTTTTATTTCTTCCACACCATCTATGTCCAAAATGGATTCTCTAAAATCTTCTGTGAGCAGATTCGATTTTTGGAGTTCTGAATATTGTTCGCTGTTATGTGCCTGCGGCCCGTAATCGCCTAATTCAAGGCGAATTTCTCCGTAAGGAAAACTCCTACGCGCCATCGCTAAAGGATCAATGGAATTAAAATATGCAGAGCTTGCCATCAGCAAAATTCCACATACCCCTAACGACAGGAGCGTTAAAGCGGTTTTCTTTCTGTTCCTTGCAAAATTAAGGAAAGCTAAATTTTTCGCGGATAGAGAACGATGTAACACTTTTGTACTGTTGGACATTACATCATTATTGCCCGCCATATAACGGACTGCTTCAATAGGCGTAACGTGAGCAGCAATTTTGGCTGGCTTAATTACAGCAATCATAACGCATAGATACACAAACAGAGCTGTAACAGCGGCAATTACAAATACCATTAAAGTGTTCCAGCCTTGTGGGACAAGGACATATCCCGCTATTGCACCGGCTAATATTCCAATCGGAATACCAATTCTGGAAAGATGGAATCCCTCTCTAAAAACGATTTTTTTCATCTGTTTTCCAGTTGCCCCTATTGTCCGCAGTTTCCCATATTCTTTTGTTTTTCTGGCTATGGACACATAGAACAGACTGTAAATAACAAGGGTACAAGACAAAGCGATAATAATACTGATAAATGCTATTACAGCGATATATTGACTGCTTCTCTGTTCAATGAGAGAAAAATAATATGTTGAAAACTGCATTTGCTCCGGCTGTATTTCCAATTCTCTGCACAATGTTGATAATTCAGCTTGTATAGCGGCCTTAGACCAACCATCAGATTCATTCAAACGGATATAAGCGGAGTATGCCGGTTCGCTGATCTTGTTTTCAATATAGGACTGTGACACGAATACGGAATAATTTGAATTTTCGACAGGCAAAATACCACATAAGGTATAATCTTTTTCTCCATCTCCCAGATTTAACGATATCGTATCGCCTATGGATTTGGACAATCCAGCTCTGTCAAGAAACGCCTTTGTGATAGCAATTTCATTTGTAGATTTGGGCAATTCTCCCTCTAAATCAGGATATTTTGCTAATTTCATCAGCGTTTCGTCCATTGAACGAACGGTTAATTTGTAGTCCCCATAAGATACTAAACCCAATAAATGACTTACACCCACTTGAATCCTATCGTCATTTACTAATTTCGTAATGGTATCATTATCGACTTCATTGATAATTGCCTGATAACGCCCAGCCGCATCATTTAATGATTTTCGCTGCGAAGCAAAAAAATACAAGGTCGTTGTCATTATCAAACAGGCAGCTAAGGCAATCGTAATGATAATGAGGATGTTTCTGCTTTTATCTGCTTTTAAGTTTCGTTTTGCCAACTTTTTTGTAATGGCGCTTGTATCGTTTTCAAAAGGCCATGTCATAGTTGTATCACCTCCATATTTGATAAGGCTATTGTAAAACCCAAATGTCCGCGAAATGTTACAGCGGCCAAAAAATTTCATTGAAAATCGGGGTGAAATGTTACAAAGCTCGGACATTTCAAAAAAATTTCCACCTGTACGGTTGCAATCCGAAGTCACATTTTTATGCAATTTATTGCAATGAAAATGCGACTGCGGATTAGCATCCAACCGTACAGATGGAAAAATTTCTATTTATCCTTATTATTTTCTTGTTTCTTTTTATCCCGATATTTCCGTATGAGTTTATTACGGATAGGAACAACAACACCGATCAAAAGCACTACTGCTAAAATTGTGAAATCCATACAATCACCTCACATTTCTTTCTTCTTCATAATCCGAATGGACAAGATGATGGAAACCGTATACATCACGACAATAGCAAAAACTGCAAGGAAAACGAGAAGGATCGGGGAAGATTCAATGACTGAAATAATTGAGTTTCCGATAGCCGGCATTTTAGAGAGAAGAAGTAAAGTCACCAAAAAACCGGCCACTGGGATATACATAAATACCCGGCCTTTGATTGAACCGTACTTGTAATATCCCGGAATCTGGAACACCGTATAGAGTGCAAATAAGAATACTCCTGCAATAGCGGCAGTCACAATGTCAAATACACCAACTGTTTCACCCAGCACTTTCAAGACAAGCGGCTGTACAATCAAAGAAATAATCAGGGAAAGAAGCCCCATTGCAAGGACGAAAACATATCGTCCGATTACAAGCTCGCTTTTACGAACAGGTAAAATACCAAACAGACGATCCATGCTGTTTTTTTCTGTGATGGAAAAGGGATATCCCGTTGTCATGGCAATAAAGCACATAGCGAATGATACCCCTGTCAGCAAAGAACGGTTGATTGCAGCAAACACAATCGGCAGGAGCAGGGTAAAGCAAATTGTCTTAAAATATGGTTTTACCAATGCAATATCTAATTTTGTGGATTTCAAAATATTACTCATAATCGTCACCTTTCTTGCTTGTAAATACTACAATTTCATCAATAGTGGCAGGCTCAACGGTCATGTTTGAAAAACCGCTAATATCTTCAGTTTTCATCAGAGCTTCAAATCCCGTAGGGAATGTACGAATACCAGCCGCCTTATTTTTCAGATCATCGGACAGTTCTTCGATTCCACCTTTTACAATGCGGAATATATCTACAAAATCATCTTTGCTACCAGTAAAGAACAGCTCGCCATAACTGATGTAGGTAATATAATCGGCTGCGCGCTCCAAATCGCCTGTGATATGGGTGGAGAACAAAACACTATGCTCGCCATCTTCAATATACTCTGAAAGAATTTTCAAAAGTTCATCTCTGGAAACCGGATCAAGTCCACTGGTAGGCTCGTCGAGAATCAGCAGTTTAGCGTCGTATGAAAATGCACAGGCAAGCATTAACTTCATCTGCATACCTTTGGAAAGCTCTTTTACCTTTTTGGTGGGTGCAATGTGAAATTTCCGCAACATATCCGCAAATTTCTGCCTGCTCCAATTTGGATAAAATACCGAAATGGATTTTTCAACCTGCGACACTTTCCAATCATCACTGAAATAATTTGTATCGAAAACAACGCCCAGCTCTGATTTTACTTTTTGTTCTTCTGTGATATGATCCAGCCCCATCACTTTGACTGTGCCGCCGGTGCGCCCCAGCATATTCAAAATCAGTTTGATTGTCGTCGTTTTGCCAGAACCATTCGGACCGATCAAGCCCATAATATAGCCCTTTGGCAAAGTAAAGCTGATATTGTGAAGCTGAAAGGAATCAAAAGATTTTGAAAGGTTCGTTACCTCTAAATAATTAGTCATCTGTTTTTACCTCCGTTAAAATGTCCAAAAGCCGATGTAATTCCTCTGTGGATAGATTTGCCATTTTTGCTGCTTTTATTGCTTCGGTAAGATTGTTTTCTACTTTGCAAATAAGCTGCTCCTTAATCAGTTCTGAACCAGACCCCATTACGAAACATCCGCGTCCCTGCACATTTTTAACAAAGCCTTCTTGTTCTAATTCTGTGTATGCCTTTGTCACTGTTAAGACACTGATTTTTAAGTCTTTGGCAAGTGTTCTAAGAGAGGGCAAAGTTTCTTCGGCTTGAAGCTCGCCAGATAAAATAGCCGCCTTGATCTGCTGTTTAATCTGCTCGTATATGGGGACGCCAGATACATTTGAAATAATCAGTTTCATTGCTGTATCCTCCGTGTGTTTTAAGTGTTATACTGTTATGCATAATAGTATAACACAAAGAAAAAATAATGTCAATGAATGGATGTTTGTATTGTCAAGGTTCAAGAAAATATAACGGAAATAAAATACTACTTTACATCAAATTTCATTACATCCTCATAATCTGACATGAAATGTACAATGATATAGGGTGATATGAGAAGGAACCAAGATGAAAGAAGGTTTGACTTTCATGGCCTCGGGACGGCACTCAAACGAGCCAGAGAAGAAAAGGGCTGGACACAAGCCTACGTTGCGGAATTCGTAGACCGTGACTCCCGTACCGTTATGAATATTGAGAACAAAGGTCAGTATCTCAGCTTCGACCTTTATGTCATTTAACAACTTGTTCGGGTTTCATCACGGCAAATTTAAAAAGCAAGATTTGTTCTATATTGGCTTTTCGCGCAAATTCGGTTTTTGTTGCTCCGGGACAAAGCAAAGTGATTTTTATTCCTGTATGTCTGTATTCTCCATAAAGTGCCCTTGATTTTGCCAGCATATTGTTTTATCATAGTGTACATGGAATCAATCTCCTTTGCTCTGGTAGGACTTTTAGCCGCTGCCGATTATTGATTATATGTGCATTATAGTGCGTTAGCAAGGAGATTGGCTCTTTTTTGGTTGTGGTCGAAGATCTGCGCTATGAATTGCCTGGAAAATGATGTGAAGCTGGTTTATGAGATTGTTGAAGGACAAAGGATATAAGCAGGTATCCCTGTCCGTACAGAAAGCAAATTATGCTGTAAAAATGTATAGAAAAGCCGGGTTTGAAGCAGTGGATGAAAAGGAAGAGGAATACATCATGGCCTGCCGATTGCAGGGGAGAGACTTATGGTGATACAAGAAATCGACAAAGTAAAATTCAGGCTCAGAACACCTCGTGATCTCACATGGATCAAAAAGTACGGAACCGTATTTTCTGTGATTGACACGACTGGTTCAGGATGCATCTGTTTTGGTGTGGAAGATGAAAATGACAGGTATTTCATCAAAGTGGCAGGCGTGGATACTGTGGATGCGGAAATCTCGCCGGAGGAGTCGGTGGAAATCCTGAAAAATGCCGCAGGCCTGTATCAGACCTTAAAGCATCCCAGCCTGGCAGAGCTGATCGAGCATTATCCGGTTTCTGACTATTATGCGGTAGTGTTTCGATGGGCTGAGGGCGGCTGCCTGTTCGATTACTGGAATTTTGAGAAATACGGCAGGAACCCGGGGCTGACCAGCCCTGCGGAGAGGTTCAAAGGCCTGCCGTCCGAGCGGAAGCTTTCTGCGGTAGAATGCCTTTTCTCTTTTTTGGAAACCGTTGCGGCTAACCAATATGTGGCTGTGGATTTTTACGATGGGAGTCTGATCTATGATTTTGAGACAGACAAGATGACAATCTGTGATATTGATCTGTTCCGGAAGCAGCCTGCCCGCAATGATATGGGAGAGGCATACTGGGGGACAAAAAGACTGAAAGCTCCGGAAGAGTATATCCTGGGGGCCGTGATTGATGAGACGACCAATGTATTTACATTAGGGGCGCTGATCTTCGATTTCTTTGGAAAGTATACCCGGGAGGAAATTGAAAGGAGATATACGGAAAATCGATTTCTGCCATGCGATGCAGAAAATTGGACATTGGACAGAGACTTATATATCTCGGTGCGAAAGGCTGTTGAGCCTGACAGGACAAAAAGGTACAAGACGATCTCTGATTTCCGAAGAGCATTTATACGGCAGGAATGACAGAGATACGAGATTGAGTATGATCTACATTTTTATATTCGGCAAGGCACCATTTGAAGCAGGGACTGCGGGAATAAAAAAATTCCTTTGATTTCCTTTCTTTGATTATCATTCAGAACAAAAATGCCGAAATATCATAAGAAGGCATCAGCCTTTTCAACAAAAAAGGTATTTACCATACCGGAAAGGAGATGACATTATGGCAGTTGGTTCAGTATCCAGTTATAGTCCTATGTTTAACTATCAGGGCTGGGTTGACAATGCAAACTCTCGGACAGAAGCTTTGTCGGAGCAGATTGGTTACGATCCTGCAGAGAGTACGGATAAGACATCAAGTTCCAGCAGTACTTCAAGCACAAATAAGACATCCAGCAGCTACAGCAACAGCAGCGCTGCTACGAGCGCGTCTTCATTTTTGCTGAATTATAAGCAGTCCCTTATGGATCTGGAGTCCGCTTCTCAGAAGCTGCAGGTTGGCGCCAAGGACAATGTGTTCTCAAAGTATGAGAGTGCTGTTTCGGCATTATCCAAAGCAGGAACCGAGGACGAGAGAAAAGCAGCGCAGGCAAAGGTGGATAAGGCACAGGAAGATATCATATCCGCAATCACTGATTTCGCGGATAAGTACAACAATACAATATCTTTCCTTGAGAGCAATTCAAACCGCAGTGCGGGCGCAGCGCGTCAGCTGGAATCTCTGAAGAGATCCCTTCCGACCGAAAATGCAATGAAAAAAGCACTGGGAATGAGCCTCAGTACCACCGGCAGGCTCCAGGTGGATAAGGACGAATTAAAGAAGTCGCTGGATCGAGGCTATGATCTTGCAAAGGACGTGATGGGCGGCCAGTATGGCATTGCGCAGCGTACCGGTTCAAAAGCAAGCACAATCCTGGATTCATCAATTGACACTGTAGTGGGGAGTTCTAAGACACAATCTTCTTCGACATCTAAGGACAAGAATTCTTCCGCGGCAGGTGTTGACTTCTCCGATCTCTCATCGGATGATTCTATGTCCGCATACTTTACATCTTTTGCAAGCTTTGCAAAGAGCGGAGCTTACAACCTCAGCAATTATTATGCGGTTGGTATGCTTCTGAATACTTTGGTATAGGGATGTGGAATCAAAAACCCACGTAAATGATGAGTTTGCGTGGGTTTTTCATATACAAAAACTGCAATGATGAGAGACTTTATCTGCAGATCGGATCAAAGCATAACCGTATCAGCAGGAAAGGGACGAAGTGTTCAAAGGTGTTCAAGCGACAAAGTACGAAAAAGTGGAGGAAGCGCCCATTTTACAGCGCTTCCTCCACTTTTGAGAACTGCCGCAGACCGGAATCGAACCGGTACGGGTATCACTACCCACGGGATTTTAAGTCCCGGGCGTCTGCCAGTTCCGCCACTGCGGCATATGGTATGGGGCCTATAGGGCTCGAACCTATGACCCTCTGCTTGTAAGGCAGATGCTCTCCCAGCTGAGCTAAGACCCCATCAACCTTTAAAAATATCAGATAAAATATAAATAACAATAATCTTATCTGATGAACGACCCAGAAGAGACTCGAACTCTCGACCTCCGCCGTGACAGGGCGGCGCTCTAACCAACTGAGCCACTGGGCCGTATGAAAAAGATACAATACATTATAATAGATTATCCTGTACTGTGCAACATATAAAATATCGAATCTTGTCAATATTCAAATACTTTATATGAAAATGGACCTTCGGGGACTCGAACCCAGGACCGATCGGTTATGAGCCGATTGCTCTGACCAACTGAGCTAAAGGTCCAAATTATGTCCCTTATAGGAACAAAGCCGATGATCGGACTCGAACCGATAACCTGCTGATTACAAATCAGCTGCTCTGCCAATTGAGCCACATCGGCAAATAATATCATACAAGCAAAAACCGGATCATACTCTGCGTATCATATTATGTAAATAGAACACAGAAACAAGATGATCTGATGACTCCGACGGGAATCGAACCCGTGTTACCGCCGTGAAAGGGCGATGTCTTAACCGCTTGACCACGGAGCCAGTATTATGCGCCTTGACAAGTGACATCGTAGCGACAATTTGAATAATAGCATATATTTTGTCGGTTTGCAAGCATTTTTTTATTTTTATATTGCTGATTTTTTGGAAGCGAAGTATAATCGTTACAGGTCACGCAGGTTTTCATTTATACTCACGGCCCATTTATCTGGCGCTCAGTATAGAACAGCGGTATCTCCTACAATAAATATAGAAAGAACAGAGGACAGAGTTATGAATGTGGATGCGGAGAACGCCAAGGCTGTAGAGGGAGGGGACACATTTCCCGAGCAGTTGACAGAAGAACATAAATTAGACGAAGAGCTTCATATACATATGCATGAAAACGGCATCGCCCACAGCCATGGGAAGGGGCGCAGGCATGTTCACAGCAAGGCGGAAAAGAAAGCGGTACTGAACCGGCTTTCCAAGGCGATCGGCCATCTGGAAGCGGTCAAGCGTATGGTGGAGCGGGATGCGGACTGCAGTGAGGTCCTGATCCAGTTGGCGGCAGTCCGTTCCGCGATCAACAATACAGGGAAAGTCGTTTTGAAAAATCATATGAATCACTGTATCGTGGAAGCAGTGGAAGAAAACGACCAGGATGCGATCACAAAGTTGAGCGAAGCGATCGACAAGTTTATAAAATAGCGTAATGAAAACCAGCCGAATCGGGCATACTGTTCATGCAGGAAGATAAGGAGGCTGGTTTTTATGATAGAAGAAGATACAATAAAGCTGCTCAGAGAGTGTGACGCGGGAATCAAGATGGGGGTGGCATCCATTGACGAGACGCTGCAGTCCGTAAAAAGTGAAGATCTGAAAAAATATCTGGAGCAGTGTAAAGCAAAGCATGAAGTATTGAAGGAGGAGATCCAGGTGCTTCTGGAGAAGTATCATGATGAGGGGAAGGAACCCGGCGCGATGGCAAAGGGAATGTCCTGGATCAAGACCAACGCAAAGCTTGCCATGGATGAATCAGACAAGACGGTTGCGGATCTGATGACCGATGGCTGCAACATGGGAATCAAAACTTTAAATAGGTATCTTAATCAATACGAGGCGGCGGATGAAAAATCGAAGGACATCGCAAAACGACTGATCAAGCTGGAGGAAAAACTGGTGGAGGAGATCCGGCAGTTTTTATAAATGCACAAAGACAGCGGTGCTTCTATCAATACAAAAATCCGGCAGCGTTGACTTTTGACCGCATTTCCTATATCATTACCATATAAAACAGACAGAGGTTCAGAAGCGGGCCGTGTCTGACAAGGCATACCCGGAGGGAATCCCATAACTCATATCCTTTTCGGGACGGACTTCGTCTGATAAAATATGGAAAGGCGGATCACGGTGTATCGGATTTTAATTGTAGAAGATGAGGAAGGAATCGCGCAGGCAGTCAAAGAACAGGCGGAACTGTGGGGGCTGGAGGCGGAATGCGTCAGAGATTTTCGAAATATCATGACAGCATTTGCGGAATATGCCCCGCATCTGGTCCTGATGGATATTGGACTGCCTTTTTTCAATGGGTACCACTGGTGCGGCGAGATCCGCAAGATTTCCAGCGTACCGGTTATGTTTATCTCTTCGGCATCGGACAGTATGAATATTGTCATGGCGATGAACATGGGGGCGGACGATTTTATTGTCAAGCCCTTTGACGGCAGTGTTCTGATCGCCAAGATTCAGGCATTGCTCCGCAGGACATATGATTTCGCGGGATCGGTTCCGGTGATGGAGCATCGGGGGGCTCTGCTGAATCTGGGCGACAATACACTGGTCTTCCAGGGGGAAAGGATCAACCTTTCGAAAAATGAGTACCGGATCCTTCTGGCGCTGATGGAGAACAAAGGAAAGGTAGTCAGCAGGGAGCGGCTGATGGAACGGCTCTGGGAGACGGACAGCTTTGTGGATGAGAATACACTGACCGTCAATGTGAACCGGCTGCGGAAAAAGCTGGACGGCGCCGGACTGGAAGGCTTTATAACGACTAAAGTGGGCGTGGGATATATCATCACGGTTGATTAGGAACTGTATCGGCTATTTTCTGTAGATCCTTAGCAGAGCCGTGCCAGTGAAAAGGAGTTTTATGAATTTTATCATCGGATATTTCAGACAGCGGAGAAAAGGGATTTTTGTATTTTGTTTATTCTGCCTTGTGTTTTTATGTGCATTTTTACTTTACCATCTTCCGGCCGGGGCGGTTCTGTATCCTGCATTCGTGTGTACAATGCTGGGGCTGCTTTTTCTGATTTGGGATATGCGCCGGGCACGGCAGAGACACCAAAGGCTGGAAGAACTCAGCAGGCTTCCTTCCGCGCTCCAGAACGATTTCCCGGATCCGGTTTCGGCGGAGGAACGGGACTATCAGCAGATCATCAAACGGCTGTGCGGGGAGCAGAAAGAGTTGGAGACGCAGATGAACCTCCGTTATTCGGATATGATTGATTATTATACGGTGTGGGTGCATCAGATCAAAACTCCGATTGCATCCATGCGGCTGAACCTGCAGAATCAGGACTCGGAGTTTGCAAGGAGGATTCTGGAGGACCTGATGCGGATCGAACAATATGTAGATATGGTGCTGGGGTATCTCCGACTGGACTCTGATTTTACAGATTATGTGATTCAGGAGTATGATCTGGATGAAATTGTAAAGCCTGCTGTGAAAAAATTTGCGGGACAGTTTATACGGAAAAAGCTGCAGCTGGATTACCGTCCCTTACATACCAAAGCAGTGACGGACGAAAAATGGCTCCAGTTCGTTCTGGAGCAGGTGATCTCCAATGCGCTGAAATACACGGAATCCGGGCGGATCACGATCGAGATGGAATATGAGCCGGACACAGAGGAAAACAGCACGGTTCTGTGTATCCGGGATACGGGGATCGGGATCGCGCCGGAGGATATTCCCCGTATTTTCGAAAAGGGATATACCGGATATAATGGAAGGAGCGATAAAAAGGCAAGCGGGATCGGCCTCTACCTGTGCCGCAGGATCTGCAGCAATCTGGGACATACGATCACAGCCAATTCGTCCCTGGAAAATGGAACCGTCATCCGGATCCGGTTTGGGAAGCATCTTACAAAACTGTAAGATGAACAAAGAGAAATGTAAGTCAATTCGATGGCAGTACATTTCTCTTTTTTGTATGATGATGGAGAAACAAATGATATAGAAAAAACGGTTTCCACGAAAGCTCTTTCGTATCTGCCGCAACCGGTGGACATTCGGCGGAGTACAGAGAGATTATGGGACAGGATTGAAAAATATGGAGGGATTGCAATGAGTATCTTGGAAGTCAATGGATTGAAAAAAGTGTATGCGACCCGTTTCGGCGGGAACAAGGTGGAAGCTTTGAAAAAGGTGACCTTCAGCGTAGAGGAAGGCGAATATGTGGCGATCATGGGGGAAAGCGGTTCCGGAAAGACGACCCTTTTGAATATCCTTGCGGCATTGGATCGGCCTACCGGCGGTGTGGTCAAGCTGGATGGCTGGGATTTTTCACGGATCCGGGAGTCCGCCGTGGCCGCGTTCCGCAGGGATAACCTGGGATTTGTATTTCAGGACTTTAACCTGCTGGATACATTTTCACTGGAGGACAACATCTATCTTCCTCTGGTGCTGTCGGGAAAGCATTATGCGGAGATGAGCGAGAGACTTGCGCCTATCGCGGTACAGCTTGGGATTACCGACATTTTGAAAAAATATCCCTATGAGGTGTCTGGCGGACAGAAACAGAGGGCGGCTGTGGCAAGGGCGCTGATCACCAATCCCAGACTGGTGCTGGCGGATGAGCCCACCGGGGCGCTGGACTCCAACGCGACGGAAGAACTGCTCAAGCTCTTCAGCGAGATCAACCGGAACGGGCAGACGATCCTTATGGTGACCCATTCCGTAAAGGCGGCTAGCCATGCGGGAAGAGTATTGTTTATCAAGGACGGGGAGGTATTCCACCAGATCTACCGGGGCAACAGCACAGATGAGCAGCTCTATCAGAAGATTTCTGACACACTGACCGCGCTGGCGTCAAAAAAGTTTCAGGGAGGTGAGGGGCGATGAAAAGTATGTTTTATCCAAAACTGGCCTGGATGGGAATCCGGAAAAACAGCCGCCTGTATGTTCCCTATATCCTGGCATCCATGGGTATGGTCATGATGTACTATGTTGTGGCGTTTTTAAATACCAGCAGCGCCCTGCAGTCTGTTCCGGGCGGGGAGGTCATGCAGTCCATGCTGGGATTCGGGATGTATGTGATCGTTGCGTTTTCACTGCTGTTTTTGTTCTATACCAATTCCTTCCTGAACCGCAGGAGGAAAAAAGAATTTGGCCTTTACAATATCCTGGGCATGGGGAAATGGAATCTGGCCAAGATATTGGTGAGCGAAAGCGTGATGAGCGCCATGATCTCTATGGGCGGCGGCCTGCTGGCCGGGATCACATTTTCCAAGTTCGCGGAGCTGGGAATGGTCAATCTGCTGAAGGGCGAGGCGGAATTTTCCTTTTCGCTGGGAGCAGGGGCGATTTTGGAAACGTTAAAATGGTTCTCCATCATTTTTCTGGTGATCCTGCTCCAGACCTTATGGCAGATCCGGGGAGCCAGTGCGATGGAGCTGCTGCGCAGTGAGAATGCGGGGGAAAAACCGCCTAAAGCAAACTGGCTTCTGGCGCTGGCGGGCCTGGTGATTCTGGCGGCGGCTTATTATCTGGCGGTTACCATTGAGAATCCGATCGAGGCGCTGCTCTGGTTTTTCGTGGCGGTCATCATGGTCATCGTCGCGACGTATTTACTGTTTATCGCAGGCTCTGTGACGATCTGCAGGATTTTGCAGAAGAACAAAAGCTACTACTATAAGACCAGCCATTTTGTGTCCATTTCCTCCATGGTTTACCGCATGAAGAGAAACGGCGCGGGCCTGGCGTCCATCTGCATCCTGTGTACCATGGTGCTGGTGATGCTCTCGGGAACCGTGTGCCTGTATGCGGGGACCGAGGACAGTCTGCGAAACCGCTATCCGAGAAATATCATGATCGATGCAAGCTTTCGAAGTATGGAAGCCATGGAATCCGGGGTGACGGATCGTGTTCGGGAAGCTGCCGGGCAGGCCGTTTCGGCAGAAGGGGACGGGACTCTGATCGCAGAGAATGTGCTGGATTATCCGCTTGTGGATTTTTCATGTATCTTGGCGGAAGGTCGGTTTCGTACCTATGATGAAAATACCTCTGTGCTTCAAGTGAGCGACTATGCCGATACATGGCAGATATTTCTCGTGCCGCTGGAGGATTATAACCGTATGATGAACCAGAAGGAAGCGCTGGCGTCGGGAGAGGTCCTCATCTATACGACGAAACGTGACTATGAGAAGGATACCATTACAGTCAATGACGGAGAGGCGATGCGGATTAAAAAGGTAGTTCCGGAGTTTATACAAAACGGTGTGGATGCAGAGCAGATCATCCCATCCATGTTTATCTTCGTCCCGGATCTGGCGGAAGCGGCGCGTCCGCTGGAAGGGCTTGTGAATGAATGGGGAAATCCGATTCTGGGACTCCACTGGAATTATGGATTTGACCTGGACTGCGGGGATGAGATGCAGATGCGGATCCACGACAGGGTCCAGGCAGCGCTGGAGCAGGAAATGACGCGGATGAAGGCAGAGCAGGACACGCCGGACAGTACGGGGGAAAGTGACGGCGCAGAAGAAGCTTCTCCTTTCCTGGCATACAGCCGGTGCGCGGCAGAAGAACGGGCGACGTTCTACGGCCTGTACGGAAGCCTGTTCTTCCTGGGAATCCTGCTGGGTGTGGTGTTCGTCTTTGCCGCGGTGCTGATCATTTATTATAAGCAGATCTCGGAAGGCTATGAGGATCAGGCCCGGTTTGAGATCATGCAGAAGGTGGGCATGACGGAAACAGATATCCGGCGGAGCGTCAATTCTCAGGTGCTGACGGTGTTCTTCCTTCCCCTGATCATGGCGGGAATCCATCTGGCTTTTGCGTTTCCGATGGTCCATAAGCTGCTGATCCTGTTCAGCCTGACCAATCTGAAGCTGCTGCTGATCGTTACGGTCTGCTGTTATCTGGCATTTGCGGTATTCTACATGCTGGTATACCGGATCACCTCCAGAGGATACTATCATATTGTAAGTATGTGGGCGGAGAAGAAATAAAATGCACTCGTCTTCTGTGGAAACTTCCGTAAGCAGGAAATCCTGCAGATTGACAAACGTGCGCTTGTGGGATAATATAATGATGAAGCTACAGTCCGGTTCCGTAACGGGACTGGAATCCGGCCTCTTGCCGTAAGGCGGCTTCCCATGGGCCGGATTTTGCTGCTGTTGGATACTGCAGGTGAAAATGGCAGTATAGAGTGATGATAGGACAGACGACCATCACGTTAATAAAAATTCGGCTGGATATCACAAGTGCCGCATGTGCGGCGGAAGGAGAGAGAAGAAATGAGTAGCGAAATCAGAGACATCGGCCTGGCGGAGTCAGGCGAACAGAAAATCGAATGGGTGAAGAGAAACTGTGACCTGCTGCGCATGCTGGAAGAAGAGTTCAGCCGGACGAAACCATTTATAGGGAAGAAGATCACCCTTTCCGTACATTTGGAGGCAAAGACGGCTTATCTGTGCAAGGTGCTGGCAGCAGGCGGGGCAGAGATGTATGTAACGGGTTCCAATCCGCTTTCCACCCAGGATGATGTGGCGGCCGCGCTGGTGAAGGCGGGGCTGGAAGTCCATGCATGGTACGGGGCGACGGAGGAGGAGTACAATTCCCACATCCGCGCGGTGCTTTCCGCGGGACCCAATATCATCATTGACGACGGCGGCGATCTGGTGCATATGGTCCACACAGAGATGCAGGAGCTGATCCCAGCCATCCTGGGAGGCTGTGAGGAGACCACAACGGGCATCATCCGCCTGGAGGCGATGAACAAAGCCGGCGATCTGAAATTCCCCATGATCCGGGTAAATAACGCGCAGTGCAAGCATTTCTTTGATAACCGGTACGGCACGGGGCAGTCTGTGTGGGACGGTATCATGCGGACCACAAACCTGATCGTGGCAGGCAAGATCGTGGTGGTAGCCGGCTACGGCTGGTGCGGAAAAGGTGTTGCCATGCGGGCAAAGGGCCTGGGCGCGAGGGTCATCGTGACAGAGATTGATCCGGTGAAGGGCATTGAAGCTGTGATGGACGGATTTGACGTGATGCCGATGAAAGAGGCTGCGAAGCTGGGCGACTTTTTCGTGACAGTGACCGGCTGCGACAAGGTCATTGATGAAGAGGACTTTGTGGAAATGAAAGAGGGCGCGATCCTCTGCAACGCAGGACATTTTGACTGCGAGATCAATATGGCGGGCCTGCGTGCCATGGCAGCGGAATCGAAGGAAATGCGGAAAAACATCCAGGGCTACAGGCTGCCGAACGGACGGTGGATCTTCGTCCTGGCGGAAGGGCGTCTTGTGAACTTGGCCGCAGGGGACGGACATCCGGCGGAGATCATGGATATGAGCTTTGCCATCCAGGCGCTTTCCGCAAAATATCTGGTTGAGCACGGAAAAGAAATGACGGAGATGCTGGTGGATGTGCCGGAGGAGATCGATAAAGACGTTGCGGTGAGAAAGCTCCGTTTCCTGGGGAAGGAGATCGACACGCTGACTGCGGAGCAGGAGGCTTACCTGAACCAGTCCCTGGTATAAGGAAGAAGATAAACTGCCGCTTTGCGGATATATATTAAGAAAAAGAAAAGCTGCCTCAGGCAGCTTTTCGTATGTATGGATTCTATCTGTTCGCCAGCGCGCTCAGCTCTTCCAGCATCTTGGGCAACTCCGTATCCATCGTTTCGTTGCTGAACTGGCAGGTGCCGACCTTCTTGTGTCCGCCGCCGTTATATTTCAGCATCAGGCTCCCGACATTCACATCCGACGTTTTGTTCAGGATGCTGTAGCCTACTGCGGCGGAACAGCCCTGTCCGCCACGGCCGCTGACGATCCATGCGGAGATGTTCTGCTCCGGATACATGCTGTAGATCATAAAACGATTGCCGGTATAGATCGGGTCCACGTGTCTCAAATCGGTGATGATCAGATTGCCGTCCACCCTTGTATGCTCGGACACCATCTGTTTGAACTTTTCAGTCTGCTCATTATAGATCTCGATCCGCTCCCGCACATCCGGAAGGGCCAGGATCTCTTCGGTAGTCATGGTCTGGCAGGCTCCCATCAGCTTTTCCATTAACTGATAATTGGAAATAGAAAATTGTCTCCAGCGTCCCAGCCCGGTCCGGGGATCCATCAAGAAGCCGACCAGGATCCAACCTGTGGGGTTCATGACCTCATCAATGGTCAGATTGCCGGAATCTACCTTATCGACTGCTTCCATCAGATCATCGAACTGGGGGAACTGTTCCTTTCCACCGTAGTATTCGTAGATAATCCGCGCGCAGGACGGGCAGATGCGGCTCTCTCCTTTATATTTGCCTTCCAGCTCCAAGCGTTCGTGCTCGCTGGAGTGATGGTCAAACCAGAGTCCGCAGCCCTCTACAAATGGTACGTTGGCAAGGCAGTCATTCTCATCAATCTCCAACAGGCCGTCCTGGATATCCTTGGGGTGGGCAAATTTCCAGCTGTCGATAATCCCTGCCTCCAGAAGCAGCGCGCCGCATGCAAGACCGTCAAAATCAGAACGTGTTACTAATCTCATCAATAACTCCTCCTTGTATCTTTAAATTTATAAAATTTCTGAAATCAGACACAAAAACTTATGCCGTTTTCCGCTGCTGTTAGTATAATTTGTCACCAATTTCCGCAGGAAATTGATGACCTGCTTGCGCCTCAGCGTAATTCTTATTATAGCATATCCCTTGTTTTTCAGCAAACATAAATTGCAGAGAAGACAAAAAATGAGGACAGAAAGAATTTTCAAAACATAAAAAAAGATTGCATTCTTTGGAAAATCATGTATAATGATAGCGTAACTCAGAAAAAGTTAGAAACAGAAAATAATATTTTTTGAGGAGGTCTTTGAATTATGAAAGTACAGAATATTACAGACATAGAAGGATTTTTCAAGGTGGTTGATCAGTGCAAGGGGAAGGTAGAGCTGGTGACAGGAGAAGGGGACAGACTGAATCTGAAGTCCAAGCTTTCCCAGTACGTATCTATGGCGAATATCTTTTCCAATGGTGAGATTCCGGAGCTGGAGATCCTTGCTTATGAAAAGGAAGATACAGACAGGCTGATCGGATTCATGATGAACGGAAGCAACTAATACGGAGCAGGCTGGGTGGTTCTTGTGGGAACCACCTTGTTTTTTTACACAGGAAGTAAATATTTACAAAACGGCAGTCATTTTTGGCGGAAATAGAAAAGCGGCTGCGGGCGGGAGGTGAAGCATGGGGTTTGTGCATTTACACGTCCACACGGAGTATAGTCTCCTGGATGGTTCAAACAAAATATCGGAATATGTGGCAAGGGTAAAGGAACTGGGCATGGACAGCGCGGCGATCACGGACCACGGAGTCATGTACGGGGTGATCGACTTTTACCGGGAAGCAAAAAAAGCAGGGATCAATCCCATCCTTGGATGTGAGGTCTATGTGGCGCCGGGCTCCAGGTTCGACAGGGAGATCACGGGCGGGGATGACCGTTATTATCATCTGGTCCTTTTGGCGGAGAATAATACCGGCTATGCCAATCTGATGAAGATTGTGTCCAAAGGGTTTGTGGACGGGTATTATTATAAGCCTCGTGTGGACAAGGAACTTCTGCGGGAGTACCATGAGGGGATCATTGCATTGAGCGCCTGCCTTGCCGGGGAGGTGCAGCGATACCTGGTTCGGGGGCTGTACGAAGACGCGAAGGAACAAGCGCTGGAGTATCAGGACATTTTCGGGAAGGGCAATTATTTCCTGGAGCTGCAGGACCACGGTATTCCGGAGCAGAAGCTTGTGAACCAGCGCCTGCTGCAGATGTCCGAGGAGTTGGGGATCGAGCTGGCGGCCACCAATGACGTGCATTACACCTATGCGGAGGACGAGAAGCCCCATGACATCCTGCTCTGCATCCAGACGGGAAAAAAGCTGGCGGATGAGAACCGGATGCGCTATGAAGGCGGGCAGTACTATGTCAAATCTCAGGAAGAGATGACAGCGCTGTTTCCTTATGCGCGGCAGGCAGTGGAGAATACACAGAAGATTGCTGACCGCTGCCATGTGGAGATTGAGTTCGGCGTGACCAAGCTGCCTAAGTACGACGTGCCGGATGGGATGACCTCCTGGGAATATCTGAACAAACTGTGCTATGAAGGGCTGGATCAGCGTTATGGCGAAGAGGCTCAGGAGAATCGGGAACGGCTGAAATACGAGCTGGATACGATCCAAAATATGGGGTATGTGGATTATTTCCTGATCGTGTGGGACTTTATCAAATATGCCAAGGACCACGGGATCGCTGTCGGGCCGGGAAGAGGCTCCGCGGCGGGCAGCATCGTGTCTTACTGCCTGGGGATCACTGATATCGATCCCCTGCGGTATCAGCTTCTGTTCGAGCGGTTCCTCAATCCGGAGCGTGTGTCCATGCCCGATATCGACGTGGACTTCTGCTTTGAACGAAGGCAGGAGGTCATTGATTACGTGGTCCGCAAATACGGCAAGGACCGGGTGGTGCAGATCGTGACCTTCGGAACGCTGGCGGCCCGGGGCGTGATCCGGGATGTGGGCCGGGTCATGGACCTGCCCTACGCGTTTGTGGACTCCATCGCGAAGATGATTCCGAAGGAGCCGAACATTACCATCGCGAAGGCGCTGGAGATGAACCCGGAGCTGAAAAAAGCCTATGAGACGGATGAGCAGGTGAAAAATGTCATCGACATGTCCAAACGTCTGGAAGGACTGCCCAGGCACAGCTCTATGCATGCCGCCGGCGTGGTCATCAGCCAGGAGCCCGCGGATGAATATGTTCCGTTATCCCGGGCCCAGGATGGTTCCATTACGACGCAGTTCACGATGACCACGCTGGAGGAGCTGGGGCTTTTAAAAATGGATTTCCTGGGATTGAGGACCCTGACCGTGATTCAGAACGCAGTGCGGATGGTGAAGCAAAAAGCGCCGGAGCTGGATCTAAATGCCATTGATTATAACGACCAGGCCGTGCTGGACTACATCGGAACCGGAAAAACAGACGGGATCTTCCAGATTGAAAGTCCGGGTATGAAAAGCTTCATGAAGGAATTAAAGCCTCACAGCCTGGAAGATATCATTGCGGGGATCGCCCTGTACCGTCCGGGGCCGATGGATTTTATCCCCCAGTATATCAAGGGGAAGAACGGGGCGGGATCCATTGTATATGACTGCCCCCAGCTGGAGCCCATCCTGTCGCCCACCTATGGCTGCATCGTCTATCAGGAGCAGGTCATGCAGATCGTCCGGGATCTTGCTGGCTACACCATGGGGCGGAGCGATCTGCTGCGGCGGGCCATGTCCAAGAAAAAAGGGGATGTGATGCGCAAGGAGCGGCAGATCTTTGTCTATGGCGATGAAGAGACCAATGTACCGGGGTGTGTTAAGAACGGGATTGACGAGAAGGTTGCAAATAAGATCTATGACGAGATGATCGATTTTGCAAAATACGCGTTCAACAAGTCCCATGCCGCCGCCTATGCGGTGGTGGCCTATCAGACCGCATATTTAAAATATTATTATCCGGTGGAATTTATGGCGGCGCTGATGACCTCCGTCATTGAAAATCCGTCCAAGGTGGCGGAATATGTATATGCCTGCCGGGGGATGGATATCCAGATCCTTCCGCCGGACATTAACCGGGGCTATTCGGATTTTTCGGTGGATTCCGGACAGATCCGTTACGGACTTGCGGCGATCAAAAGCATCGGGAAGCAGGTGATCCAGGCTATCGTATCGGACAGGGAGGAATTTGGCAGCTTTAAAAACCTGGAAGATTTTATTAACCGGATGTCTATTAAGGAAGCATTGAATAAAAAGGTGATCGAAAACCTGATCAAGTCCGGCGCGCTGGACTGCCTGGGAGGAACAAGGAAGCAGTTTATGAGTATTTACCTGCAGATCCTGGATCATGTGAACCAGGAAAAAAAGTATGCCATGACAGGGCAGATGACTCTGTTTGATCTGGTGGAAGAGGAGGAAAAGAGCCAGTTCGAGATCCGGCTGCCGGATGTGGGGGAATATACGAGAGAGAACCAGCTCGCATTTGAAAAGGAAGTGCTGGGGATCTACATCAGCGGACATCCCCTGGATGCTTATGAAGCGGCATGGAGAAAAAATATTTCTGCCGTCACGCCGGATTTTCAGCCGGATGAGGAAACAGGGCGTTCCAAGGTTCACGACGGAGCCAGGGAAACCATAGGCGGACTGATCACGGACAAAACAGTAAAATATACGAGAACAAACCAGATGATGGCATTTGTGACCGTTGAGGACCTGCTGGGAACCGTGGAGGTGGTCGTATTCCCGCGGGACTATGAGAAGAACCGGGAGCTTTTGGAGGTGGACCAGAAGGTATTTATCCGAGGAAGAGTGTCCGAGGAAGACGAGAGGCCAAGTAAGCTGATCTGCGAGAAAGTGATCCCCTTTGACCGAAAAAAACGGGAGTTGTGGATCCAGTTTCCGGACAAGGCGGACTATCTGGAACAGGAACAGACATTGTTCGGACATCTGAAGGATTCCGACGGGGAAGACGAGGTGGTGATCTACTGTCAGGCCGAGCGCGCGGTAAAAAGACTGCCCAGAAACCGGAATATCCTGATCACTCCTCAGGTATTAAGCAGATTGATGAATCAGTTTGGGGAAAAGCGGGTAAAAGTAGTCGAAAAGACTATTGAAAACCGTATATAAATAGTATAAAATAAATCATTGAAGAATGTACAAAATCAGGCGGTGTAATTCCTGAATCCTGGTTCCTTGTTTCAGGCGCGGAGGCAGCCGGGAACAGATGTGCCTGGTAAATTCTGATGCTGCAGAAATTCTGCCGGCGGCAGAGTTTTTGCAGGGTACTTACTTTTAATTATATGATATTGAGCGGCAGATTTTTCTGGCGCTCAATACACCTGAGGAGGAAGGAAGCATGGGAGAAATGGAAAACAAACAGGTATTGGATGAAATGGAAGACACGATCCGTACGGTCGGTGTCCTGACAAGCGGAGGCGACGCTCCCGGAATGAATGCTGCGATCCGCGCAGTGGTAAGGACGGCTTTGTCACACGGCTTAAAGGTACGCGGGATCCGCAAGGGATATCATGGTCTTCTGAAGGAAGAGATTATTGATCTGTCCGCCCGTGATGTGTCGGATACCATTCAGCGGGGCGGAACACTTCTCCAGACTGCGCGCTGTAAATCCATGCGTACAACGGAAGGACAGCAGAAAGCAGCGGCGATTTGTAAGAAATACGGTATTGACGCGCTGGTGGTCATCGGCGGCGATGGTTCTTTTGCGGGCGCGCAGAAGCTTGCCAATTACGGGGTGAAGACCATTGGGCTTCCGGGAACCATTGATCTGGACATTGCATGCACAGAGTATACCATCGGGTTTGATACGGCTGTGAATACGGCGATGGAAGCCATTGATAAGGTCCGTGATACTTCTACATCCCATGAGCGGTGCAGTATCATCGAGGTTATGGGACGTGACGCGGGATATCTGGCTCTCTGGTGCGGTATTGCCAATGGCGCGGAGAGGATCCTGCTTCCCGAGGAGAAGGAGAACTTCGATGAAGCGGCGCTGATCCAGGATATCATGGCGAACAAGAGACGCGGCAAGAAGAATTACATCATCATCAATGCAGAAGGTGTAGGCGATACGATCAACCTGGCAAAGAGGATTGAGGAAGCGACCGGAATCGAGACCAGAGCGACGATCCTGGGACACATGCAGCGCGGCGGAAGCCCGACCTGCAAGGACAGAGTCTATGCGTCTACCATGGGGGCTATGGCAGTGGAGCTGCTCCTGGCCGGCAAGTATAACCGTGTGGTAGGCTACAAGGAAGGCGAGTTCGTTGATTACGATATCAACGAGGCATTAAGCATGAAGAAGAAGATCTCCAATCATCAGTATGAGATCTCCAAGGTGCTGGCGCTGTAATCGAAAGGCTGCCGCACCGGATACCATCATGTGCAGAAAGGCTGCCAGTGGCAGGCTTTCTGTATTATTGCGAAAAAGTAAAGACCCAGGGGATAAAACAGTATGGAGTGTAAAAAAGGGGCACCGGTCGGTGTATTTGATTCAGGAGTAGGCGGCCTGACCGTAGTGCGTGAGATCATCCGGCAGCTCCCGAATGAAAATATTGTATATTTTGGAGATACTGCCCGGGTACCTTACGGCAGCAAGTCTCAAAAGACAGTGATCCGCTTTTCGGAACAGATCATCCGTTTTCTGAAGACCAAACAGGTCAAGGCGATCGTCATTGCCTGCAATACGGCCAGCGCTCTTGCGCTTGAGGCGGTGCGGGATGAATTTGATATTCCGATCCTCGGAGTGGTAGCACCCGGAGCGAGGGCCGCTGTGAAGGTGACCCGGAACCGGAAGATCGGTGTCGTGGGTACGGATGCCACGGTCCGGAGCGGGGTATACACAAAAGTTATCCAGGGAATGGACCCGCAGATCCAGGTCATTGAAAAGGCATGCCCGCTGTTTGTTCCTCTGGTGGAAGAAGGCTTCAAGGAGCATGAGGTGACCCGGGAGATCATTGAGTATTATCTGGAATCCCTGCGTGCTACGGATATAGATGCCATGATCCTGGGATGTACCCATTATCCTCTTCTGCGTTCCCGGATTCGTGTTTATATGGGCGAGGATATCCAGATCGTCAATCCGGCCTATGAGACGGCGCTGGATCTGAAAGCGCTCTTGGAGGAGCGGGATATGGCCAATGGAGACAGGGAGACGCCGGGGAGCCGATATGAATTCTACGTCAGCGATACGGCTGAGAAGTTTCGGCATTTTGCCAACACGGTGATGCCCTTCGACGTACCGGAAACGAATGTGGTGAATATAGAAAGCTATTAAGGATGTCAGGACTGTGCATTCACTGTGCGGTCCGTACAGTGTAAGACGGCTGCAATACATGGAGGATGGAGTATGACAAAAGATGTGCTGGTGAGTATCTCAGGTCTGCATCAGGACGCAATGTCCGATCTGACGGAAGAGAATGAACCGATTGAAGTGGTGACTCCGGCGAGCTACTACTGCCGGAACGGAAAGCACTATGTGATCTATGATGAGCTGATGGAGGGGACTCCCGGAGTGACCAAAAATCAGATCAAGATATCGGGGGATGACAGCCTGGAGATCATTAAGCGGGGGCTTTCGAATTCACATATGGTTTTTGAAAAAAACAAGAAGAACCTTACTTATTATCAGACGCCGTACGGACAGATGCTTGTAGGCGTCAATACGAAGAATATGGAAGTGAAGGTGACAGACAAGAAGATTGATGTTTCACTGGACTACGAGCTGGATGTCAATCATGAACCGATGGCGGACTGCACGATCAAAATGAACATCATGTCCAGAACTGCCGGCGATTTTTCCTTGAATCTGTCATAAAAATCAGCACACATCCTGGGGAATGTGTGCTGATTTTTTTCAGACGGATTATTTCTTTTTGTCATCCTTCTTTTCTTTTTTAAAACGGTCCATGAATTTTTTCTTGGGCTGCGGCTTCTCCAGGGAACCGCGGATGCCCTTTACACTGGTTATGTAAATTCCGCTTAAGACTGCCTTGATGGGCTTGCCGCCTACCGGAATTAACGGATAGACCTGCGCGTCGCACATCAGAGACATGATCTGCGGACCGATCTTGGCCTTTACGACCGGAACCTTGGAGCGCCGGAGGTACTTGGGGGTATTCTCCACAACTACAGCCGGGAAACCGGCATCTTTCAGCTTCATTTTTTTCTTATCGATCACCATCATGGTAACCGTCTGCGCAATGGCATCCATCTGCTCCTTCTGCGCAGCCTGCTTTTTTTCCATCTTCTTTCCAAAAAAATAAAGTGCAATAAATGCTGCGATTAAAATCGCTAAGATCACCAGCATTACGATCGTTACTGTACTCACGGCAAATCCTCCTGTTTACTCTTTTTCCGTAATCTATTGTAACATTGTTTTCGGTGAAGTGCAAGCAGACATTGGACGAACTGCTTACTTTTTGCGCATGGCGGTGTGAATACGAACAGAAACTTGACAAACAATACATTAAGAAGTATTCTTGTTACTGTTCACGGTGCCCTGCGTCTTGCTGCAAGGCATCCGGCAATCGCTGCTTTCGAATGATGGAGGATTTTTTTATGGCGGAAACGATCTGGAACGGGACTGCGGTCACATATCATTTTATTATGGATCATCTGGTGATCATCAATATCTTACTGTCTCTGGTGATCATTTTTTTTCAGCGAAGGTCTCCGCAGACGGTGTGGACGTGGCTTTTGATCTTATATTTTATCCCGATTCTCGGGTTTGTCATGTATCTTATGATCGGACAGGATTTTCATAAGAGCCGGATGTTCAAGGCAAAGGAGATTGAAGGGGAATTGAAGTACGCGGTCCGCCGGCAGGAAGAACGGATCTACCGGAAGCGGCTTCGCCTGGCCAATCCGGAGCTGCGGCGTTTTGAGGATCTGATCCTGTATAATCTGGAAGCCGGTCAGGCAGTGCTGACAGACAACAACGACGTACGCGTCTATGCGGACGGAAAAGAGAAGTTCCGGGCATTGATCGATGAGATGAAGCAGGCAAAATGTTATATACACCTTCAATATTATATCATCCGGAATGATGAGCTGTGGCAGAAGATTGAGCCGGTGCTGATCCAGAAGGCAAGGCAGGGAGTGGAAGTGAGGATTCTCTTTGACAGTATGGGCTGCCGTACGATGCATAACCGGGACTGGCACCGTCTGGAACGCGAAGGAATCCAGGTGGCGGAATTTTTTCCGGCACTTCTGGGGCAGTTCCAGCTTCGGATGAATTACCGGAACCACAGGAAGATCGTCGTCATTGACGGCAGGATTGGTTTTGTGGGCGGCTTCAATGTGGGCAGGGAATATCTGGGAAAGAATAAAAAATTCGGCTATTGGAGGGACACTCATCTGTGTATTGAGGGGGCGGCAGTAACCTCGCTTGCGGTCAGATTTGTGCTGGACTGGAACTATGCCGCGAAGGAAAATCTGTTTCAGCAGGATAATCTGTTTGAGATTCCCACATATGTCAGGAAGGGGCGCGACCCGGTGCAGATCATTTCCAGCGGACCGGACTCCAAGACCAAGACCATTCATGACAATTATCTCAGGCTGATCCACAGTGCAAAAAAGCATGTCTATATCCAGACCCCATATCTGATCCCGGATGACTCGATTCTGGATGCGCTGATGATCGCCAGCCGTTCCGGGATTGATGTACGGATCATGGTGCCCTGCAAACCGGACCATCCGTTTGTGTACTGGGCGACCTATTCCTATCTGGGCGAGCTGGTTCAGGCCGGAGCGAAATGCTACGTCTACAACAACGGTTTTCTCCATGCGAAGACGCTGAGCGTGGACGGGATGGTGGCCTGTGTCGGGACGGCAAACATGGATATCCGCAGCTTTGAACTGAACTTTGAAGTCAATGCGGTGATCTACAGTGAGCCCACCGTACAGCGTCTGGAGCGGATCTTTGAGACGGATATGACGAAATGTACTCATGTTACCAGGAAGGTCTATGACCAGAGAGGATTTATCATCCGGGTGAAGGAACAGTTCAGCCGGCTTTTGTCCCCCCTGCTTTAAGCCGCGGGATTTATAAATTGGAAGCGAATACCGGAATTAAATCTAAAAATGACTTTTTTTCAATCATGGAATATGGTATACTTGAACAGTAATCGGCAGACCATACCGATTTGCCGAAAAAGCTTTTGCAAAGAATTATGAGGTGAAAAGATGAAGAAAAAATGGATCGCAGTGCTGGTAAGCAGTATGCTGGCTGTGTCTTTGGCCGGCTGCGGCTCGACATTATCGGATGAATACATCACGATAAACAAGTACAAAAAACTGGAGATTCCCAAGCTGGAGAATACGGAGGTGTCGGATTCGTCAGTTGAGAGTTCGATCAGCAGTCAGCTGGCTACATCTCAGGAGCGTAAGGAGATTACGGGCCGGGCAGCCAAGGACGGAGATACCGTTGACATTGACTATACGGGCACCATCTTCGGAGAGGAATTCGACGGAGGCAGCGCTGTCGGCGCATCCCTGATCCTGGGCTCCGGACAGTTTCTGCCTGCTGAGGGAGAGTACAAGGGTTTTGAAGAACAGATCGTGGGGCACGAGCCGGGCGATAATTTTGATATTACTGTAAAGTTTCCGGCAAACTACCGGAATGAGGAAGTAGCAGATAAGCCTGCGAATTTTAACGTTACACTGAATGGGATCTACGAAGTGATCACGCCGGAGCTGACGGACGAATGGGTCAAGGAGCACAGCGAAGAATCCAAGACAGTAGAGGAGTATAAGGAGGAGATCCGGAAGCGGCTGCAGGAAAACAGCGAGCTGCAGGTGAAATCTACTCTTGAGAGTAATGCGCTGATGGCTATGCTGGATGAGACGGAGGTGAAAAAGCTTCCGGAGGACCAGGTAGATGCGGAGTATCAGACGACGGAGGATACGTATAAAAGGCTGGCGGAGGGATATGGCCTGGAATTTGAGGAATTCCTGAGTACATATATGAAGCAGACGGTCGAGGAGTTTGAAAAGGAAGCCCGGGAGTCTGCGGAGACGATCGTCAAGGCGAATCTGGCATGCAGCCTTCTGGCAAAGGAAAAGAAGCTGGAGCCTTCCGAATCGGAATATGAGAAGCTGATCGAGGAATATGCAAAAGAGGCAGGCTCTGATGATGTGGAGGCTTTTAAGGAGCGTGTCGGAGAAGACCTGCTTCGCAAGGCCATTCTCCAGAGAAAGGTGGCGGAGTATCTGGTAGACAAGTGCGTGCAGGTGGAACAGGCAGACTCGGAGGAATAAAGCCGCAGGCAAAACCGTGATATACAGCGGAAGCTTTCAAAGGAATGCACTGGCATGGGAAAAGGAGGAGAAGACGATGAAATTGGAAAATGAAGTCCTCAGCGTAGAGATCGCGGAGCTTGGCGCAGAGGTTACAGGAATTTCTGACAGAGAGAAGAACACAGATATTTTATGGGAAGGGAATCCTTCCTTTTGGAAGCGCCATTCTCCGGTCCTTTTCCCGAATGTCGGAAAAACATATGGGAACGAGGTGCTGATCGAAGGAAATAAATTTCCTACAGTGCAGCACGGATTTGCAAGGGACAGCGTATTTACCTGTGTATCATCTTCTGCGGATGCGGCATCATTTCGTCTGGCCTCTTCGGAGGAGACGAAAAAGGTTTATCCATATGATTTTGAATTGTACATCACTTATACTCTCAAAGGAAAGAATCTGAAGGTGGAGTGGAAGGTGAAAAACTGTTCCGAAAAGATCATGTACTTTACCATCGGCGGGCACCCGGCTTTCCGTTTTGCTGAAAAGGGAGAAAAAAAGGAAGATTATCTTTTGAAATTTCCTGGAAAAGAATCTCTTACTTACATATTGGTGGATCCGAATACAGGAACCGGTGTGCCGGATCAGACGTATACACTGGAGCTGACAGACGGGATGTGTCCGGTCACAGAGGAGATGTTCCTGAGGGATGCGCTGATCTTTGACGGCGGACAGTTTGAAGAGGTATGGCTGTGCAGAAAGGATGGAACACCTTATGTGGGCATGCGGTGTGAAGGATTTCCGAATTTCGGGATCTGGTCGGTCAAGGACGCGCCCTTTGTCTGCTTGGAACCATGGGAAGGAAGATGCGACAATTTTGGCTTTGCGGAGGAGATTTCAAAGAAGCCGGGAATCATTCGGCTGCCGAAAAATGAAGTCTTTATAAAATCATATGAGATAATTTTGGCATAGGATTTGACCTTTTACAGAAAATGATGTATAATAGACCCGTCATAGAGTGTTTTACTACTCAGTATATTAAAAGTAACGTAATAGTGCGACAAACGGACTTTGTGGCAGCAGTTATAAAGGAAGTTGATACTTGAGTGTTTTTAGGAGGGAGCAATTATGGCATCGAGAACAAAATCAACTAAATCAACAAAAGCAGCGGAAAGTACGTCTGCAAAGGAAGTAAAGGCAACAGAAGTAACCGAAGAAAAATCAGAGGCGAAAGCGGCTGAGGTGAAGACAACGGAAAAGAAGACAGCGGAGAAGAAGGCAGCAGCGGAAAAGACATCGGAGAAGAAGAAAGCAGAGCCGAAGCCGGTACCAAAAGCAATCGGAACAAAAAAAGATACTACAAAAGCAATTGAGACCAAGGCAGGAGTCCTTGTAGAAGAAAAGCCTGCAAAGGCAGAGAAGAAACCGGCAGCAAAGAAAACTGTGGAGAAGAAGACGGCAGCAAAGAAGACTTCTGCGAAGGCGGAAGTGAAGACCGAGATGTTCCTTCAGTTTGACGGCAAGGAATTTACTGAAAAAGAGATCTTCCAGAAGGTCAAGGAAGTATGGACCAAGGTTCTGAAGAATAAGGTCGGTGACATGAAGGAAGTGAAGATCTATCTGAAGCCGGAGGAATCAGCTGCTTACTATGTAGTAAATGACGATACAAGCGGTAAGATAGAACTGTAACAATTGGGCGAACAGGCTGAAAAGGCCTGTTTTTTCTATACAGAGGGAAAAATGTTCGGGGGTACGTTAAGGAGACCGGACGCTACATACCGGTCAGTATTTTTGAATATGAAGGAGAGAGAGATGGAGAAAAATCAGCAGCTGGAAAGGCTGGAAAAGCAGATCCGTTTTATTGTAGAGATTGATAAGGTGAAGAATATCTTCCGTCAGACCTATCTGGCGGACGCGGGACGAAAGGAAAATGATGCAGAGCATTCCTGGCATATTGCATTGATGGCATATCTGCTCCAGGAATATGCGGAGAAGCCGGTGGATGTCAGCAAGGTCATGCTCATGGTCCTGATCCATGATCTGGTGGAGATCGACGCAGGAGATACCTATGCATATGATGATGCGGGAGCAGAAACAAAGCGGGCACGGGAGGAGGCCGCAGCTGACCGGATCTTCGGCCTTCTGCCGGAGGACCAGGGGAAGTATTTCCGTGAGCTCTGGGAGGAATTTGAAGCCTACGAGTCTCCGGAAGGAAAGTACGCGCATCTGCTGGATAACTTCCAGCCTCTCCTTTTGAATGACGCTTCTGGCGGGCTCAGCTGGCAGGAGCATCAGGTGAGAAAATCTCAGATCTATAAGAGGAATGAAAAGATTGAAGAAACTTCGGAAACTATATGGAATTGTATGAAGGAGATCGTTCAGAAGCATATCGAGTGCGGACATGTGGAAGAGGACTGCCGGGAGGAATGAAAATGTATGATCAGGAAATAGAGCAGCTGCAGAAAATGATTGATGAAAGCTCAAGCATCGTATTTTTTGGCGGCGCAGGAGTATCGACAGAGAGCAATATCCCGGATTTCCGGAGCGCTGACGGCATTTACCATCAGGCATATAAGTATTCTCCGGAACAGGTCGTGAGCCACAGCTTTTTCATGGCCCACACGGATGCCTTTTTTGAATTTTACAAAGAGAAAATGATGATATTGGATGCAAAGCCGAATCCGGCGCATTTAAAGCTGGCAGAGCTGGAAAAGGCCGGAAAGCTTTCCGCCGTTGTGACACAGAATATTGACGGGCTGCATCAGGCGGCAGGCAGCAAAGTGGTATACGAGCTGCACGGAAGTATTATGCGGAATTACTGTATGGATTGCCATACGTTTTATGATGCCGAATATGTAAAAAACGGAGACGGTGCTCCAAGATGCGAGAAGTGCGGAGGACTGGTCAAGCCGGATGTCGTACTTTATGAGGAAGGGCTGGATTCCCAGGTGATACAGGGAGCGATCCGCGCGATCACGGATGCGGATATGATGATCATCGGCGGAACGTCGCTGGTCGTTTATCCGGCAGCCGGATTTATTGATTACTTCCGGGGAAAATATCTGGCGGTCATCAACAAATCTGATACAGGCCGTGCGGTGAGGGCGGACCTGTCGATCTCTGCGCCGATTGGGCAGATCATGAGCCGGATCGAAGTAAAATAGCTGCGTCAGGTTTTCCGCATATGACCTATATAAAGGGCGGCCGGAAAATGACTGTATATCTGCAATCCATTGCTGCGATCCGTAAGATTTCACAACAATAGATTGCGGATAAACAGGATTTTCCGGCCGCCCATTTGCATACTGCAGATCAGTCTTCGTAGAGCTTCATCCCGGTCCAGGATTTCATATGATCCAGCATCTTCCGATCCGGTTCCATATAGATACAACTGACACCCTGTTCCAGCGGGATCATGACTGCGTAAACCTTCGCGTCCGCATTGCCGGAAGAGAAGTCCTGAGTCTTATTGGGGTGATAAGAATTCAGTCTGGGAGAACCCTTCGGTGCAATGATCTCGGCCTGACGGATATCAAAGGATGTGATATTTTTCCGCTTTTCCTTGCTGAAAATGGCGGCAACATCAATGTCGTAGTTTAAAAGAGTATACTCATATTCGACATTGAGACGCGGGAAAATAAAATAGTATGCGCCCATTGCCAGAAGTACGGCAATGAAAAAAGCGAGAAAACCAATGAACAAAGTCCCTACAACTGCGACCGCAGCAATGAAGACAATGATCAGGATGCGGATCAATATATCCAGAGGCTTGGTTTTCCTGGTTACAAGTTGTTCATAAAAAGCATCATTCATGTTCTGAGTTCCTTTCTGTCTGTAAATAATTCATCACCAGGGACGCGATCTTAAAGGTCATGGCATCCTCAAATCTGCGGAGATCCAGTCCCGTGCGTTTTTCCACCTGATCCAAACGGTAGATCAGTGTGTTGCGGTGCATATGGAGCTGACGTGAGGTCTCCGCGATATTCAGATTATTATGAAGAAAGCGGTTGATAGTCGCCATAGTTTCTTCATCCATGGAATCCGGTATATCGTTTCCAAACAGTTCTTTTAAAAAGCCCTCGCAGATCGGAACAGGAAGCCGGTAGATCAGCCTTCCGATCCCCAGCCGATTATAGGGGAATACGGTCTGCTCTGAATAGAAAAGCTTTCCCACCTTCAATGCCAGACTGGTTTCCTGCCAGGCACCGGCAAGATCGGTAAGATGGCCGATCACGCCGCTGTATGCCACCCACACCTGAGTCAGGGCTTCCGCATTCAGCGTATCCACGATCATGTGGGCAAGCTGTGAGATCTCCTGTTCGGATTCCGCGGCTTTTACCGGGCGGAGTATGGCAACGCCGCATTCTGTCATGGGAATCAGATACGCCTTAGTCTGAGAAGGAAACAGATTCTTCAGAATCTCCTTTACCGTATCATTCAGCGGACCTTTCTTCTCCAGGAGAAAAAGGATACGCGGTTCCTCCGGAGCGATATGCAGACGCAGCGCGTCCTCCATTGCTTCTACGGGAGAAACACTTCCGGTCATGAGGTTTTTCAGAAAATGATTTTTATTAAATTTTTCCTTGTAGGCATTGCACAGGCATCGGAGCTGCTTTAAAGCACGTTCCTCATCCTGGGCGGAGTCTGCCGAAACTTCCAGTCTGATACCGGTGATCCGCTGCAGTTCATTGACAGCGGAGTTCAGCTGTGTCGTATATTCCATGATCCTCCTCCGTGAGTTCGTCATAGGGCAGCTGTTCGGCGCGGCAGGTCTGCGGCCTGCCGGGAACAATTCGTAATATGAAAAAGGCTGTACACTGTACAGCCTTTTATTTTGCCACGCCGAAGCGTAAGCTGCTATTCTTATTTTAAACTACTAGTTTGTAATAGTCAACTCTGTTTCTTTGTCAAAGAGATGGATCCGATCCATTTCCAGTGCAAATACAGCCTTGTCGCCGGTTCTCAGCGGTGTACGTGAGTTAACACGCGCGGTCATCTGAGTTCCTGCTACATCGAAATACAGATATACTTCTGCGCCGAGCAGCTCGTAAACCTTAACGGTAGATTCCACAACACTGTCAGGATTTGCAGCAATAAATTCTTCGGAATCATGTACATCCTCCGGACGGATACCAAGAACAACGGTCTTTCCATTGTAATTGCCCTTGATCAGAGCCTGCTTCTTATTCTCTGGTACCTTCAATACATAATCGCCGACCTTCAGAGAAACGTCATTGCCGGAAATGTTGACAACTGCATCCAGGAAGTTCATCTGCGGTGATCCGATGAAGCCTGCTACGAACAGGTTGCAAGGTGTATTGTAAAGGTTCTGAGGAGTATCTACCTGCTGTACGATACCGTCCTTCATAACAACAATCCTGGTACCAAGGGTCATAGCCTCTGTCTGGTCATGCGTTACGTAGATGATGGTTGCGCCCAGGCTCTCATGGATCTTGGAGATCTCGATACGCATCTGAACTCTCAGCTTAGCATCCAGGTTTGAAAGAGGCTCATCCATCAGGAATACCTTAGGATTACGTACAATGGCACGTCCCATGGCAACACGCTGTCTCTGACCACCGGAAAGAGCCTTCGGCTTACGGTCAAGCAGCTTATCCAGGTCAAGAATCCTTGCGGCTTCACGAACCTTCTTGTCAATCTCATCCTTCGGTACTTTACGAAGCTTCAGACCGAAAGCCATGTTGTCATATACTGTCATATGCGGATACAGAGCGTAGTTCTGGAATACCATTGCGATATCACGATCCTTCGGCTCAACGTCGTTCATAACCTTGCCGTCGATCGTAAGAGTACCGCCGGAGATATCTTCCAGACCAGCTACCATACGAAGTGTGGTAGACTTTCCACATCCTGAAGGTCCTACGAAGATGATAAATTCCTTATCTTCAATCTCAAGATTAAAATCCTGCACTGCATGAAATCCGTTAGGATAAATTTTCTGAATCCCCTTTAATGATAAACTTGCCATTTTAAATAGCCTCCTTAAGAAAATGTTTTTCGTTTGTTTCTGGACTTAGTATATCGGAGAATGGAAAAACAGGCAATATAACAAGTAACTAAAAAAAAGAAAAAGATATGTACATTTCAACCAGAGCAGGCAAAAATCATGAAGCGGATTGTTTTATTTGAAAAACATAAATTGACGCGGGGCAGATTTTTCGTTACAATAGGTACGGACTGTTCAGCAAAAATCAAAGAAAACATAAAAAGGAAAAGAGGACAAGACTATGGCGAATCCAGTTGTTACATTTGAGATGGAGAACGGCGATATCATGAAAGCAGAGCTGTATCCGGAGATTGCGGCCAACACGGTTCGGAATTTTATTTCCCTTGTAAAGAAAGGGTATTACGACGGATTGATCTTTCACCGCGTGATCAGCGGCTTTATGATTCAGGGCGGATGTCCGGACGGAACCGGTATGGGTGGTCCCGGCTACAGCATCCGGGGAGAGTTTTCACAGAACGGATTTGAGAATCTTCTGGAGCATGACGCAGGAGTGCTGTCCATGGCACGTGCCATGCATCCGGATTCCGCAGGCTCCCAGTTTTTCATTATGCATAAGAAGTCATCCCATCTGGACGGGGCATATGCGGCATTTGGAAAAGTGACGGAGGGAATGGACGTGGTCGATCGGATTGCGGAGACCGCGACGGATTATCAGGACCGGCCTCTGGAAGCGCAGGTAATGAAAAAAGTGACTGTGGAGACCTTCGGTGGAGCATATCCGGAGCCGGAGACTCTGGCGGAATAAAGATGCCGGCAACTGCTACTTACTGGCCGGATGCCCGCCTCATCACTGAATTGGCCGGATGACGTGCGGCAGTGCGCGACACCGTGTGAACAGTAACACAGTAACTTTAATTTACAGAAATTTAAAAATGTAAGCATTGCATTTAGAAATTGCCTGCTATATACTAGAATGACAGAAGGACAGAATATGAAATGCGAGGGAATGAAAGTGGATGCGATTATTCGGGCAAAATTAAAAGAAATAGAACAGCGGGAGCAGGTCAGGATCATCTGGGCTGTAGAGGCCGGAAGCAGAGCCTGGGGATTTTCCTCCCCGAACAGTGATTATGATGTGCGTTTCATATATGTAAGAGATCCGAAGGAATATCTACGACTGGAGGAGATCCGGGACTCGATCGACGCGCAGCAGGACGACCTCCTGGATATGGAAGGGTGGGATCTGCGCAGGGTCCTGCGTCTCGTATACCGGTCCACGCCGGAGGTGCATGAGTGGTTCGCGTCGCCGACGATTTACCGGTCTACTCCGGAGGGGCTTGAGCTCCAGAAGATCCTGCCGGAATATTTCTCTGTGAAGAAGTGTGCCCGCAATTATCTTCACACGGCATCTCTGGACTTTCGGACGTATTTCCGGGATGACGAAGTCTGGCAGATCAAGTATTTTTACCTGCTCAGGCAGATGCTTCTGGCGAATTGGCTGCTGGAGGAGGGCAGTATGCCGCCCATGCTGTTTGAAGAACTGGTGAAGCGGAAGCTGGATGAGCAATGGAAGGATTACATATTAGAGCTTCTTCAAGAGAAGAGAGCTACATCAGAGCTGGGCAAGGCACAGAGAAATAAAAAACTGATCGACTATATAGAACAAAGCATCAGCAGGATGGATGAGGATGTTTCAGCGCTGAAGGACGAAGAAAAGAAATCATGGGAAATGCTGAATCAGTATTTCTACAGCGTATTGAAAAAATGAGGTCTATCATAGAGAAGAGATATAAAAAAGCATCTCCCGTGAATGACGCGGGGATGCTTTTTTTATCAAATTCATGCTTTTGTATGTAGAAAACCGTCGATGACAGCCTTTTTATATAGTATGAAGAAAAGCTGTCAGGAGCAGGTTTTCCACAGGTTTTCCTGTCATGAGGTCTGCGCCTCCTGTGCGGAAACCAGATAGTCGGCATAGCGTGCCGCTACATAAAGGTAATCAGACAAACGGTTCAGATACTGCATTGCCTTCGGATCTGCTCCGTAATTCACGGCTGCCTTCCGGAACCGCCGTTCGGCCCGTCTTGCGACTGCGCGTGCCATATCCAGGCGTGCGGACTGTTCACAGCCGCCGTACAGGACAGAGTCCTTGATTCTTGGAAACAAGCTCTCCATATGATCAATGCCTTCTTCCAAAATCAGAGTTTCTTCCTTACTGAAACGATGGTCGGGATTGCGAGGATCGGCGATCCCTGACATCATCTGCATCAGCTCCTGCTGTCTTCTGGCAAGTTCGTCATAAAGCGGATGATCGGCAATGACCTTTGCCAGCCCAATGGAACTGTTCAGCTCATCAATGGTGCCCAGAAGTTCGATCCTGTCATCGGACTTGGACACGCTGATGCCGTCCATCAGCGAAGTCTTCCCGCTGTCCCCCTTCTTGGTATAGATGCTCATAGCCATATCCCCTTATGGTACTTTATAATGATTGCAGACCACATCATACAGCGGTCTGTTTTATGTTTTGTATTGTATACCCAAAGGGTATCACATTCTGGCCATTCGGCCGTCTCGCAAGGTATACACAAAGGTATCCCGTTCTGGCCATTCGGCCTTATACAAGGTATACCGTCGTATCCAACATGACCTGTCAGCCGGACTGCTGGTGACGGTCATAAAATTTTCATAATTCATCGTCCCCCTTTTGTAATAATATAGTTTCTAAAAATTGATATACAAGCAACCATTTCATCAAAGAGTGAAACAGTTACTTATGTATATATTATATATCAAAGTTCTGCGGATGGCAATGTGGTTTGTAAAAAATACACAAAATTTTAATAAATGGTGAGGAATATATACAGGCATTACCTTCATATGAAGCGCGAAGCAGATTCACTTTTTCTTTAATTTTCTTAAGAAATTCTTTTGTTTGTTCTAACAGTCCGCTTTAGATATGTCCGGTAGAATAAGGATAATCAAAGAAAGGGGGCTGGCATTATGACGATCCAGACATTGACACAATTTTTTCTGCAGTACGGCGCGTTTTTTATATTCGTGATCGTGTTCCTGGAATACCTGAACCTTCCGGGCTTTCCGGCAGGGGTGATCATGCCGCTGGCGGGAATCTGGGCGGCAAGGGGAGAGATCAGCTTTCCGCTTGTACTGCTGATCTCCGTAGGCGCGGGACTGGCCGGGAGCTGGGTGCTGTATTTTCTGGGGCGGCTGGGAGGTCAGAAGCTGCTGGAATTCTACTTCAAAAAATTTCCAAAGCAGCGGCCCCTGATCGAGGACAAGATAAAAATGCTGCGGGAAAAGGGCGGCGCGGGTGTGTTTGTAAGCAAGCTGCTTCCCATGGTTCGTACACTGATCTCGATTCCGGCAGGAGTGGTGCGGATGGATTTCCGCGTGTACACGGTAAGCTCGGCTATGGGGGTATTCCTCTGGAACCTGGTATTTATCGGGGCAGGGTATTTCTTTGGGGAGGCGGCGATCAATGTACTGTCGTGACAATGATTGAACGATTTGACAATCCGGCAGTTTATTCGTATCATACTGGTATCGGCAGATGCGTGAATTTGATAAACAGTTCTGCCGGCTTATATAAAATTTTAGAATATTATTGACGGAACTGTTCAGTGAAAAAATACAGATGACAGCAGAGAGGACGGGCGAGATGGAGATTAATCATGTGTTGGTAGTAGAGGATGACAAGGAGATTCGGGAAGGGGTGCAGATCTATCTGCAGAGTCAGGGATACCAGGTTTTTCAGGCGGCGGACGGCGTGGAAGGGCTGGAGGTCCTGGAAAAAGAAGAGATCCATCTGGCGATCGTAGACATTATGATGCCCCGGATGGACGGAATCCGTATGACGATGAAGCTGCGGGAAAAGTACGATTTTCCGGTGATCATGCTTTCGGCGAAATCAGAAGAAGTGGATAAGGTCATGGGGCTCAATATCGGGGCGGACGACTATGTAACGAAACCGTTTACCCCGATGGAGCTGATGGCAAGGGTGAACTCCCAGCTCCGTCGTTACCGGAAATTTATGGAAAAGCTGGAACCCAAGGAAAATGTACATGTGATCGGCGGGCTGGAGATCAATGAGGATACGGTGGAGGTAACCATGGACGGAAATCCAGTGAAGCTGACGCCGATCGAATATAAGATCCTTCTGCTCCTGACAAAGAATCCGGGGCATGTATTTTCCGCGGAAGAGATCTATGAGCGGGTGTGGCAGGAAAAGGCCATCAATACAGATACGATCATGGTGCATGTCCGCAATATCCGTGAAAAAATCGAAGTAGACCCGAAAAATCCAAAATATTTGAAGGTGGTGTGGGGCGTTGGCTATAAAATTGAAAAACAGTCCTAGATTTGGAATTCTGTTGGCTGGAATCGTACTTTTATTTTCTTCATTTGCCATGATATCCTCCTATCCGGTGCTTGCGGATCTGATGGAACCGGAGCTGAAAGGCGACTTTGCGGCAGGCATCATGGAAGATTCTATGGATGAACTGCTGCGCGGCGGGTATTATCTGTATAATGAAGTGCATGAGAATCTGGAGCTGAATGAAGTGATGCAGCGTTTCGGGAGCGACAACTTTTTCCTGATGCGCAAATATATGGATTATGAAGTATTTTCCGGGGATTCGGAGGACGCGGACGGGGAAAAAGGCCTGCTAGGCAGAAGCAGTTCCGCTGACACGAAAAAGCTCCTGGAGCAGAATACGGATTATGGGCTTCGGATCGTGCTGGAGTATGATCGGAACGAAAACCTCAATACCGTGGAAGTGGATGGAACCTGCGCAAACGAGGATGAGCGGTACCGTCTGGAGCAGGGAGTATTTAACTGCCTGGATGAGCCCTATGATTATGTGAAAGGGGAGCGGATACAGTATTTTCTGACGGATCCCTCTTCGGTAAAGATCATTTATGCGTTTACGGAACAGAATCTGCAGAGATTTCTGCAGAATAATTATTTTTCCGGCGGCGTATACAATGCCAATGTGGAGATCCTGTCCAATATGAAGCCCTATCTGGTCTTTGAATGGGGCTTATGCTTTCTGGTCATGGCGGCCGCGCTTCTGATTCCCTGCAATAAGAATTGGGATTTGGGAAACTTCCCGGTTTTTAAAATGCCGTTTGAGGTGGTATTGCTTGCGGGCGCGTTTGCCGTTTCCATGGAACAATCCTTTGCTTCCGTTGTGTGGAATACACTGAACCATCGCCTGGCAGGTTTTATAGGCGATATGGGGATCCCGGAGCAGCTGAATTACGGTGTGGAAAAGCTCTTGAATCTGCTGATGTGGTTCTGTATCTTTGGAATGGCCTATTGGGGAACGACCTGTCTGCGGGCGATATTTACGATGAAGGGAAGGTATTGGAAGGAGCGTACCCTGACCGCGCGGATCCTTTATTGGGCGGAGGGACGCAAGGATGAGCTTGGCGAGCAGGTGCGGCAGGGCGCAGGAGAGGCTACGGGGCTGTTCAGGAGAATGTGGAAGGGAATCCGCGGCCTCCAGAAACGGATTTACGACGGTTTTCTGCATGTGGATATTACGGAGCAGGCGAATCATGTGATCTTTAAGATCGTCCTTGCGAATTTCATTGTCCTGACATTGATCAGCTGCTTCTGGTTTTACGGGATTTTTGCGCTTCTGCTGTATTCCGGGATTCTGTTTTTGTTCCTGCGCCGATATTTTTTCGATATCCAATGGAAATATCGGCTGCTGCTGGCATCCATGAACCTGCTTGCGGAGGGGAACCTGGATGCTCCGATCGAAGGGGATCTGGGAGTATTCAATCCGATGAAGACGGAGATCCAGAAGATTCAGAGAGGATTCAAGAAAGCGGTGGATGAGGAAGTGAAGAGCGAACGGATGAAGACCGAGCTGATCACCAACGTTTCCCATGACCTGAAAACACCGCTGACTGCGATCATAACCTATGTGGATCTGCTGAAAAAGGAGGAGGATCCGCAGAAGAGGAAGGAATATCTGGCAGTGCTGGAGAAGAAATCCCTTCGGCTGAAGGGATTGATTGAGGATCTGTTTGAGATCAGCAAAGCCACCAGCCGGAATGTGACGATGAATTTTATGAGAGCGGATGTGATAGAGCTTTTAAAGCAGGTGGGCCTGGAAAATGACAGCAGGATCCGGGAGGCGCGTCTGGATATCCGGTGGAGCCTGCCCGAGGAAAAGGTTGTGATGCTGCTGGACAGCCAGAAGGCATACCGTATTTTTGAAAATCTGATCGTGAATATCACAAAGTACGCAATGCCCCATACGAGAGTTTATATTGAGGTGAAGGATGAGGGGAATGAGGTTTTGATCTCCATGAAAAATGTGTCTGCGGCGGAGCTGGATTTTGACGCAAATGAGATCACGGACCGTTTTGTCCGCGGGGACGCGTCCAGAAATACGGAAGGTTCCGGCCTGGGGCTGGCGATTGCGAAGAGCTTTACGGAGCTGCATTACGGGACGTTGGAGGTGACAACGGAGGCGGATCTGTTTAAGGTCAATATCCGGCTTCCGAAGCGGACAGAGGAGTTTTCAACACGGAATCAACAGAAAAATGATGGGAAATCAACAAAATAGACTGACTTATCCCCCGCCTTTTTCTTGACTTTCCCGGCAATTGCGAGCACAATGGAGGAGCAGCAAGAAATGGAACGATTCAGAACGGCAGCGGACAGGTCTGCGGTCTGCCGTTCTGCATCGTTACCAGAAAATGAAAAAAAGAGGGAAGGAGAGTAGTTTATGCGCTATGAGATTAAAGGTGAGACACTTCCGGTTGTTCTCTGCTATCTGGACAACGGAGAGAGGATGATCACGGAGAGAGGATCCATGAGCTGGATGTCCCCGAATATGAAGATGGAGACAACATCCAACGGAGGAATCGGAAAGGCAATCGGGAGGATGTTTGCGGGAGAGGCCCTGTTCCAGAATGTGTATACGGCAATGGGCGGTTCCGGAATGATTGCGTTTGCCTCCAGTTTTCCGGGCAAGATCGTGGCTTATGATATCGGACCGGGCAGGGAACTGGTCGTTCAGAAGTCCGGATTCCTGGCATCGGAGGCAGGGGTAGACCTGTCCGTATTCTTTCAGAAGAAGTTCGGAGCCGGACTGTTCGGCGGGGAAGGCTTTATTATGCAGCGTCTGACCGGGCAGGGAACGGCATTTCTGGAATTTGACGGGCACATCGTGGAGTATGACCTGGAGCCGGGGCAGCAGATCGTGGTGGATACGGGATATCTTGCGGCGATGGAATCGACCTGCGGCATAGATGTCAGATCCGTGCCGGGTGTGAAGAATATGGTATTCGGCGGAGAAGGGATCTTTAATACGGTTATCAGCGGCCCGGGGCATATCTGGCTGCAGACCATGCCGATCTCCAATGTGGCGGGAGAGATCGCGCGGTTTATTCCGTCGAAGTAGGAAGACGGCGGGAGACTGTCCCTGAATGCGGACAAAGGATGCGGGAAGGGACGGATGGAAGGGCTGCCGTATGGATTTTGGACGGTCACCAGGCAGATCGGCCGGAAAGCTTTATGGCAGCACTGATTCATATACCATGAGAAAGAGCGCAGAACATACAGGAAGTTCCACGCTCTTTTCATTTTACCGATGTTCTAAGTGCAGATATTTTTCTCTGGTAGCAAGTCCGCCCCGGATATGCCGTTCGGATTTGTTCGTGTCCAGCACCCTGCGGGTCTGCGCCGCGAGTGCAGGATTGATCTGAAGGAGCCGCTCGGTAACATCTTTATGTACCGTACTTTTGCTGATCCCAAACTTCTTTGCCGTCTGCCGTACAGTGGAGTTGCTTTCTATGATATAATTGGCGATTTCTACGGCTCGTTCTTCAATATAATCTTTCAAGAAAATCCCCCTGCAAACCTTGTTTTTACAATGTATGAAAAACGGGGGAGGTTTATTACTCTATTCTTCCTTAGCTAGCAGGGCAGTTCCTCGTTTGCGTATTATTTTAGCTATAAAGGAAGAGCCACTGGATATAATTTATTGTATACACAGAAGGGGGAGTTGTGTTACGATAGGAAAGAGGTTACTGAGGGAAAGGAAGGATGAAATCATGAGGCGTATAGAATTGCCTGGATATGTATGCGGGGCAAAATGGATATGGATGAGTGCGGTTTTTCTGATCTGTGTCATGCTTTTTGGAGGGCATGCATCGGCAGAAGAGGAGATTCAGAGCACAGGAGCAAAAAAGGACGGCCCAGTGTGGTATATCGCTCTGGGGGACAGCATCCCGAACGGATACTATGGGACAGGTGAATCAGAAGTTACAAGTTACCCGATCCTCATTGCAGGTGATCTGCATAGCGTCAGCGGGAGAGAGATCTGGATCAGCCGGTTTACCAAAAACGGGCTGACGGCAAAAAAGCTCAATTCGACAATGCTTCTGGAGCCGGATGTTCAGCAGATGCTTTCGCAGGCGGAGCTGATCACACTGACGATCGGCTCCAATGACCTGATGAATGAATTTAAAAAGGTGTCCAGGGAGATCTTGAACAATCAGACTCGTTTTTACACGGCGGATGAAGCTCTGGCAGCCCTGCAGGATGGGATTGAGGAAAATCCTCTTCTCCTGATGAACATTGCTTCGGCAATAGGAAGCTGGGATTACTCCTCATTTGAGGATCAATGGGTACTTGCCATGGACACGATTGCCCTGTGCCGCAGAGAGGATGCCCAGATTGCGGTTACGACAATCTATAATCCGATGAAAGGGCGGGAGCTGCCTGGTACATTGAACGCGGTGGTAGAGAGTGTGATCTCCGGAATGAATGAGATCATATGGAAGTATGCGGAAGAATATGGATATCATGTGGTGGATCTCTTTGACTCGGGAATTGAGGACCTGACTCAGTCTGACGGGCTGCATCCCAATCAGGAGGGGCAGGATATGATCCGGATGTTGATGGAGAATGAACTGGATCTGAGCTTGTTCCAGAATCCGGAATCCGATGAGGAAGTGCTGAGAATGCAGAAGGAGCTGGAGGAGGCTGCCCAAAAGAAGGCGCGGGAAGCAGAACAGAAGCGGCAGCAGCAGCGCGGGAAGAGGGTTCTGATCGGAGTCGGGATCGGAGCAGCCGTATGCCTGGTGCTTGCGGGGATCCTCCTGCTGGTAAGAAGAAACCGGCGTAAGAAGGCTGTAACAGGAGAGCCGGAAGCGCAGGAAAAGTCAGAATTATCATAAGAATTTCATGTGCGGGAAAAGTACGGAAAAAAGAGCAAATTTTTATGCGGGCTTTTGCTTGACAGAACAGGAGCAAAGTGATAACATACAGATTCGATTGAGGAAAGAAGGGAATATTTGGAAGATTCATTTTAAAAGAAAGTAACTGGCTCCTTCTGTCCGCTTGGGCGGACGGCCCGGAGCATGATGAAGATGCAGCTTTTCAATGGAAGCGTAGGAGGGCATTATGGGAAGTGAAGATTACAGCAAGGCGTATCGATTGGGAAAAAAGGACTATCAGTCGCGGATGCTCCGCGGCGTGAGGCCTACTTTGCAGGTTTTGGATGATTTTATGCCGGAGAAGGGCTCTTATTCGGAAATGCCCCTCGGGCTGGTACAGATTCCCGCAGACCAGATCGTGGGGACGAAAACCGTCGGAAGAAGCAACTCCTTTGCGGGAAATTTTATGCCGATTCTGCGTGAGACCACGGAGTTTGCTTCGAAATGGGCTTCTTTAAGCACCAGCCATGTGGAGGAAGGAATCCGGGAGCCGATTAAGGCATATGAATATATGAACAAGTTCTACGTGGAGGAAGGAAATAAGCGGGTCAGCGTTATGAAATATTTCGGTGTTGTGTCCATTCCGGGCAACGTCACGCGGATCATTCCGAAGCGCACAGAGGAAAAGGAAAATAAAATATATTATGAATTTCTGGATTTTTACCGGTGCGCGCCCATTAACTATATCTGGTTTTCCCAGGAGGGCAGATTCGCGAAGCTGCAGGAAGCTGTCGGGAAAGAGCCGGAGGAAGAATGGACGAAGGATGAGCTGCTGAAATTCAGCTCCATTTATTCCAGGTTTTCCGGGGAATATCAGACGCAGGGCGGGAGCAAGCTGAGGATCACCGCAGGAGACGCGTTTCTGGCGTTCATCACATTATATGGATATGAGGACATCGACGAGAAGACGACCAGCGAATTGAAGGAATTGATGACAAAGAGCTGGGAGGAATTTGAGCTTCTTCAGGAGGAGCAGGTGGTGGACCTGAAGATGAAGCCCAATGAGGAAAAGAAGCCGCTCTTAAGCATCCTCCTGCCGCTGAGTATGCCGAAGCTCAAGATTGCGTTTATTTATGAAAAGACACCGGGAACCTCGGCGTGGGCCTACGCCCATGAGCTGGGGCGGCTGCATCTGGAGCAGGCATTTTCAGACGAGGTGCAGACGGTCAGCTATGAGAATGCGACCCTGGAAAATATCGAAGCTCTGCTGGCGGAGGCCATTGATTCAGGCTGCAACCTGATTTTTACGACTACGCCGTCCTTCGTACAGGCAAGTGTAAAGGCGGCCATTGCCAATCCGGAGATCCGAATCCTGAACTGCTCCTTGAACACATCTCACCGGTATATCCGTACATACTATTCACGGATGCATGAGGCGAAGTTTTTGATGGGGGCCATTGCCGGGGCGATGGCGGAAAACAACCGTATGACCTATATCGCGGATTATCCGATCTGCGGTTCCATTGCAAATATCAATGCGTTTGCCCTGGGAGCAAAGATGATCAACCCGCGGGCGGAGGTATTTCTGGAATGGTCCACATTGAAGGACGTGGACATTGATGAAAAGATCAGGAGCAACGGATCTTCCTGTATATCCGGACGGGATATGGTAATCCCGGAAGAAGCTTCCCGGTTCTACGGACTCTACCACCAGGAAGGAGGCTGGATGCGGAATCTTGCCATGCCGCTGTGGCACTGGGGCAAGTTTTACGAAAGGCTGATCCGGACGATCATGGACGGAACCTGGAAATATGACGACAACCCGGCATCTACCAAGGCCATCAACTACTGGTGGGGCATGTCGTCAGGGGTGATCGACGTGATCTGTTCCAAGAACCTTCCGATTGGAACAAAGCGCCTGGTTGAACTGCTGAGGGCGACCATCAGTTCCGATCTGTTTAACCCGTTTTCCGGTATTTTGTATTCCCAGACAGGGATCGTGCAGGGAGAACCGGACCGGATCCTGGCGCCGGAGGAGATCATGACCATGGACTGGCTGGCAGAGAATGTGATCGGTTCCATTCCGAAAAAGGAAGAGCTGAAGGAAGAGGCAAAACCTGTCATTGAGCAGCAGGGAGTACAGAAAAAGGAAGGTTAACTGACGTATGAAGATACTGGCGATCGCGGATGAAGAGTCCAAGTATCTGTGGGATTTTTACGAAAAAGGAAAATTGGACGGGATCGACCTGATCATCTCCTGCGGGGATCTGGATCCGAATTACCTTTCCTTCCTGGTGACTCTTTCTTCCGTACCGGTTCTGTATGTACACGGGAACCATGACAGCAAATATGAACGCATTCCGCCGGAGGGCTGTATCTGCATTGAGGATCAGATCTACGTCCATGAAGGGGTACGGATCCTCGGGCTGGGCGGCTCCATGCGCTATTGCTCCGGGCAGCATCAGTACACGGAGCGGGAGATGAAGCGCAGAGCCGCAAAACTGTGGTTCAAGCTGTTTCGTCATGGGGGCTTTGATATCCTGGTCACACACGCGCCCGCCTATCAGTTAAATGATGGGCGGGATTTGCCGCATCAGGGTTTTCAGGTATTTAAGACATTGATTGAAAAATACCGTCCCAAATTTTTCCTCCACGGGCACGTACATATGTCCTATGGAAGAAACCATAAGCGGTATGATAAATATCAGGATACCCATGTGATCAATGCATTTGAGCGGTGCGTGTTTGAATTTGAGGATGAAAACCCGAAGGAACATATTTTTTAAGCGCTGATTGAAACAAAAAGGAGAAGAACGCGTGATTCTGACGGAAAAATTGATACGTGATCACACTCTGGCCAGGGAAGAGTACGCGCGGCTTCTGGAAGCGTCCGGCGATCCGGAAGTACGCTCCAGGCTGTCGCGGGAAGCGGTCCGGCTCCGTAAGCTGTATTACGGAGATAAGGTCTTTACCAGAGGGCTGATCGAGTTTACCAATTATTGCAAAAATAACTGCTATTACTGCGGGATACGGTGCCAAAATCCGCATGCCAAAAGATATCGTCTGAGTCGGGAGGAGATCTTGGACTGCTGTGAAAACGGATATGGGCTGGGATTCCGGACCTTCGTGCTTCAGGGCGGGGAGGATCCTTTTTTTACAGATGAAAGGATGACGGAGATCATCCGGGAGATCAAGACACGCTATCCGGACTGCGCCCTGACCCTGTCCATCGGGGAAAGATCCTTTGAAAGCTACCGGAGGTTCCGGGAGGCGGGGGCGGACCGTTATCTGCTGCGGCATGAGACGGCGGATGAAGCGCACTACCGGAAGCTGCACCCGGAGAATCTGACGCTTGCCAATCGGAAGCGCTGTCTGAGGGATCTGAAAGCACTGGGATACCAGGTGGGCGCCGGTTTCATGGTAGGCTCTCCGGGACAGACCAGTGCAGAGCTTGCAGAGGATCTGTGCTTTCTGGAAGAGCTGCAGCCGGAGATGGTGGGGATCGGACCGTTTATTCCGCATCATGAAACACCGTTTGCGGAGGCGGAAGCGGGAAGCGTGGATCTGACGCTGTTTTTATTGTCGGTGATCCGGATCCTGCTGCCGAAGGTATTGCTCCCCGCAACCACCGCGCTGGGAACATTGGATCCCCGGGGCCGGGAAAAAGGGCTGCTGGCCGGAGCCAATGTGGTGATGCCTAATCTGTCTCCGGTAAAGAACAGGAAGCAGTATGACCTGTACGACAATAAGATCTGTACCGGAGAGGAAGCGGCAGAGTGCAGGGAGTGCCTGGCGCACCGGGTAGAGTCGGTGGGATACCGGCTGGTCACAGAGCGGGGGGATGCGGTTTCATAGCATTATACTGAGCGCAGCTCCCTCGGCGTCATGAGAAACTGCTTTTTAAACAGGCGGTTGAAGTTGGAGAGATTGTCAAACCCGGTCTCCTGGGAGATCTCCAATACCGTTTTATCCGTATGCTTCAATTCCAGAAAAGCCTTTTCCAGGCGGAACCGGTTGAGATAGCGGATAAAACTGGTCCCTGTCACCTGGCGGAACCAGCGCATGAAGTGGCTGGCGCTGTAACCGCATACATCAGCGGCTTCCTCCACTGTGAGGGGCCGCTGATAATTTTCTTCAATAAAATGAAGGATGGATTTGAGCCGGTCGATATTGGCGGGGAGCGGATGCTCCTGCTCGGCCGGGGCTGCCATCCGCAGCAAAATGGAAAATAATTTCATCATATCCGCTTTGATCTCCAGTTCATAACCGACCGGGCGGAGGCCGCACAGCATGTCGGCATTGTCGAGACAAGCGGAGATCTTATCATAACATGCATCTGCCGGGGTAATGCGCAGAGGCAGATGCAATTCATTTCTCAGCAGGGGGATCAGATATTTCTGGCTGCACAGGTCGATCACGCCGCTTCCTAAAAACGTCATGTCAAAAATAATATTTTCATATTCCATCCGAAACCCGTGCAGATGCCTTAACCCGTGGAGATGCCCGGGCGGTGCAAGGATAATATCACCTGCCTGGACTTCAAAAACAGACAGGTCCGCCTGCGCCGTGCCCCGTCCTTTTTTGATGTAGATGATCTCCATGGTATCCTGCCAGTGCAGCGGGACGGACGGAAAATCATCCGGGATCGTACAGGGATAGACGTTGTAGGGGAACAGAAAATCCGTGTGCTTTTTTGTCTCATGATATCCGTTTATGGAATTGTCTTGAATCGGGAAATATGTATCACTCATGATCGTATTGTATAATATGTTGCGTCAAAAGTACAAGTATTTTGTGACGGAATGTGGTAAAAAATAATCACAGGCTAAGGAACTGCGCAAAAATAACTTGCCTTTTTGCGCAGTTCCGAAAGTCCGCTGTAGATTTTGCCTGGAAAATCTGATGACAATACATGAGAGTTGAAAAAGATGATTTCATATGCGAAAGGAGTTTTGAGCCATGAAGACAAGATTGGAAGCAATTTGTAAAAAGTCGATCGCAGAGAGCAGTTATGAGGAAATTTATAAAGCGCTGATGACCATTATAAAGGAAGAGAGCAGGGCAAAGGAGAAGGCAGTCAGTGGCCGGAAGCTGTATTATATATCTGCGGAGTTTTTGATTGGGAAGCTGCTGAGCAATAACCTGATCAATCTGGGGATCTATGATGAGATGGATGCGCTCTTGAAGGAATCCGGAAAATCTCTGGCAGAGCTGGAAGAGATCGAGCCGGAGCCCAGTCTTGGAAACGGGGGACTGGGACGTCTGGCAGCCTGCTTCCTGGATTCTCTCGCAACGCTGGACCTGCCGGGGGACGGTGTGGGGCTGCGTTATCATTGCGGGCTGTTCCACCAGAATTTCCGGAATCATTTTCAAAATGAGACACCGGACTACTGGCTGAACGGCGCTCAGTGGGCCGAAGATACCGGGAAGACCTACCCGGTCAGCCTTGCCGGCAGGGAGTATGAGGCGCATCTGTACCGGCTGGATGTGACCGGCTATGACGGACGGACCAATAAGCTGAATCTGTTTGACCTGGATACGGTGGACGAGGGCATCATCTCGGAGGGGATTGATTTTGATAAGACAGAGATCGGCAAGAACCTGACCCTGTTTTTGTACCCGGATGACAGCGATGAGGAAGGCCGCAAGCTGCGTATCTACCAGCAGTACCTGATGGTCAGCGCCGGGGCGCAGATGATCCTGGAGGAATGCGAGGAGCGGGGCTGCAAACTTCACGACCTTGCGGATTACGCGGCCATCCAGATCAATGATACCCACCCGTCCATGGTGATCCCGGAGCTGATCCGGCTGCTTGAGGAAAAGGGGATCGAATTTGAAGAGGCGGCGGAGATCGTGACCAAAACCTGTGCGTATACGAATCATACCATTCTGGCGGAAGCATTGGAGAAATGGCCCGAAAGCTACCTGGAAGAGGTGGTTCCGCAGCTCATGCCCGTGATCCGCAAGCTGGATGAAGCGGTCAGGGAAAAAACGGACAGGGAAGATCTGGCGGTCATTGACAAGGGGCATCTGGTCCACATGGCGAATATGGACATTCATTTTACCCACAGTACAAACGGTGTGGCGGCCCTTCATACGGAGATCCTGAAGGAAAGCGAGCTGAACCAGTTTTATCAGCTTTATCCGGAGAAATTTAACAATAAGACCAATGGAATCACGTTCCGGCGGTGGCTCCTTTCCTGCAACCACGAGCTGGCAGATTATATCGAGAGCCTGATCGGGCCGGGCTTCAAGAAGAACGCGTCGGAGCTGAAAAAACTGGCTTCCTTTGCGGAGGATCATGGAGTCTTAAAGCGGCTGATGGAGATCAAGACTTCTAATAAAAAGAAGCTCTCCGAGTGGCTGTACAAAAAGCAGGGGGTTAAGCTGAATCCGGATTCGATCTTTTCCATTCAGTCCAAGCGCCTGCATGAGTATAAACGGCAGCAGTTGAACCTGCTGTATCTCATTCATCAGTATTTTGAGATCAAGAGCGGACACCTTCCGGCGGCGCCGATCACCGCGGTGTTCGGGGCAAAGGCGGCTCCGGCCTACATTACGGCAAAAAATATCATCCATGCGCTGCTGACCTTGTCGAAGGTGATTGAAAAGGATCCGGAGGTTTCCAAGTGGATCCAGATCGTGCTGGTCGAAAACTATAATGTGACTGCCGCGGAAAAGATGATCCCGGCCTGTGACCTGTCCGAGCAGATCAGCCTTGCTTCCAAGGAGGCGTCCGGCACCGGAAACATGAAGTTCATGCTGAACGGAGCGGTCACGCTTGGAACGCTGGACGGGGCAAATGTGGAGATCTCGGACTGTGTGGGAGGAGAGAACATCTATATCTTCGGGCAGAGCAGCAGGCAGGTGATCCGGCTCTATGAGAAAGGGGATTACTGTGCACGGGAATGGTATGAGACGGATCCCAATCTCCGGCGCGCGGTAGACTTTATCGACGGAGAGCGGATGCTGGCAGAAGGAGATGCGGGGAGTCTTAAGAGCCTGAAAAACGAACTGGTTGGAAAAGACTGGTTCCAGACATTCCCTGATTTTAACGCTTATGTTGTGCGCAAAAACCAGGCGGTCACGGACTATGCCGTGAACCCGGAGAAATGGGCGAGGATGGCGCTGATCAATATCAGCGAGGCGGGATACTTCTCTTCGGACCGGACGATCGCGGAGTATAATGAGGATATCTGGCATCTGGGATGACAAGGGTACCTGTTGTAACGGCCGCGGCCCATAAGGAAAGATTGCAAAAATTATGACGACTGCCATGTAAATGGCAAAAATAAAAAATGCTATGTAAGAGGTCTGCAATAGGGGGATAGAATTAGATCCCCCTATTATTTTTTTGAAAAATGCATTGACATTCAATCTTAATGGGAAAGAGCCGGGAATCAATGAACGGTTTGATTATGTCGCCAGAACCCAGGAGAGGCTTGCATCTTGTAGCAGGCTGCATTTATCGGAAGAGGCTGCGTGGAATAAAAAGGATTTGGATTTTGTGCTCGGGTTCACGGAAAATCATGCCGGGGCGGATCGGATTGGAACCTACGCCTTGTCCTGACAAAAATATCAGGCACATTATTCACCATTATATACGCAATGCTGTACTAGCCCGAGTTTTTGGCAAATTTAAGGCATCAGCCTGACCGCAAATAGAAAGACGCCAAAAATTCAGTTCGGATTTTTGGCGTCTTTTTTGGCCTTGTATATTATTTTTCTGAAAAATGGTATTGACTATTCTTTTGTGTTCATATACAATTTATACTAAGAATATTTAATACAAAAAGAGGCGATGGAATGCTAACTAATTTTTTGCTGATTATGTCACTTTCGGGAAGTGTTATTTTGCTCTTGTATCTACTCGTATCTCCAATTGCGAAAAGGTATTTTTCATTGGCATGGAGATATCGTATTTTAAAGATCGCGCTCGCTTTTTATCTGATTCCGTTTCCGGCTGTCTTACCTGAAATCAGGGATTCGATATTTGGCTTCTGTCCGCTGGCGGTTAATCTGTTAAGCCGGCCGGTCAGCCTTATGAACACAAGCTATGCAATTTATGCAGATGGTGGTTCCTTATATGTATCATCAGGGTTGGAAAAAATGCTCATATTCATACTGGGTATGGGAGTTCTCTCATTTGCGGTTATTTCGTGGTATGCCCTTCGATATTGGAAAATGAGAAAAATATGTCTGAACTATTCAGATATACCAGTAGGGCAGGAGCAGCAGGATATGTTTCATGCGATAAAAAATGAATTGGACATCAGAAGGAACGTAAAGCTTTTATGCTCTGAATACTGTAAGGCACCAGTCACGATGGGAATCTCTTCCCCAACGGTCATAATACCTCCATGGAACCGGGATGAGGCTGGCCAGGACTTATATCGTGATGTGCTAAAGCATGAGCTGGTACATATTAAGAATAGGGATGTCCTTATAAGATTTTTAGGTATGGCGGCTATAGCAGTCCATTGGTTCAATCCGTTTACATATATCCTGTACAATGAGATTTTAAATATCAGTGAGATATATTGTGACAGTATTGTGTTGAGAGGAAAAGAAGAACAAGAGCGCAAAGCATATGGCGAATTGCTTCTGAAGCTTGCGGTACAGAAAAGTATGGCCAGTAATGAGTTTGCCGCTGGAATTTTAGGTGGAAATAGTAAGAGAGCTTTCAAAAGGAGGATTGTAGAAATGAAAACGGTTAGAAAAAACAGAAGAATTTTGTCTGCGCTGATGACGGCATTGATCTCTCTAATGGGCGGGCTTACAGTCTGCGCGTATGATCCGCCGGTGAATATAACGGATCATGGGCCTGTCTACGCTGAGCAGGGATTTGATTTCCAGTTTACCGTGGGGGAATTAAAGCTGGAGGTTGAAGAACTTCCATATGAGCAGTTCTTTGTTGACGATGCCGGAAATGTATATGAGATAAAGGGCGATAGCAATGATACAAGGGCCGCCTGCAAACACAAATATGTTGCGGGGACAACAACATCCCATAGTAAAAACAGCAGCGGAGACTGTTCGGCGACAATTTATGAAGCGCAGAGGTGTACTTCTTGCGGCTATGTAAAAACAGGTGATGAAATTATGCTGAAATGGTATGGAAAATGTCCGCATTGATGAAGGAAAGGGGAAGATTGTATGGGAAGAAATTACGGATTGTCTAATACGGAAATGCTGATTATGGAGCTGCTGTGGCGGACGGGGGAACCTATGTCTTTTAAAGAGATCATGGACGTAGCACAGAATGAATGGAAAAAAACATGGAAAGCGCAAACTTTAAACACGTATTTGATCAATTTGCAAAAAATCAAAATGGTAGGAACAGACCGGAGCTCTACACATTATATGTATTATGCATTGTGTAGCAAGGAGGAGCTGATCCATAACTGGACGCGGCATTTGGTAGAGGAATGCTTTGACAATTCCATCAGCCGGCTATTTGCTGCCTTTATAGGCGACAAAAAACTCTCCGAGGAAGAGGCAGAGGAATTGAGAAGGATGATATGAAAGATTTTGCAGAGAGTTTGAGAGGAAATTAAGAAAGAGGGTGATGTGAATGAGATATGCTATAGAAAATCGAGACAAGACATATGGAGTTGCAGACTCAGGTTTTCTATGAAAAAATGTGGCAATAAACGAACAGTTTGATTTTATTTGTAAACTTAATAATATTATTTAAAAGCATAGAAAAATTAGGAGTGATAATTATGACCAGAAATATTACAGAAAATCTATTAATAAATAACGTTTTATATAAGCAAGTTTTTCAGAAAGAAGATGTGGCAGAGAATACAACACAGCAGGAAAAGGCTTCTGATTTGTCACAAATGCAGAAGCGATACGACATAATAGAATATCAAGATAGTGAAGATTCAGCCGGAATTTATGAATTGAAAAAAGATGGAAGCGGGGTATTGCAGATCAGATTTAATCATCCCGAAGACGAAGATTCTAATGTATCCTAAACTCCCGATAAATTATACACATAATCTAGTATAAAAGTGTTGAGAACCCGTATAAATACTGATGTTTTTTACTTTTTTCTATTTACAAATCCGT